>CAYUBZ010000289.1:0-3423 GCA_964443205.1 uncultured Hyphomicrobium sp.
ACGTCTCCATCGCGCGATTTGATGTCTTCCGGCATCCGTCGGAGGGGATTGCCTTTCTGCTTTGGAGGCATTGATGGCAAACGGCACTGTGAAGTGGTTCAACGGCCAGAAGGGATACGGCTTCATCCAGCCGGATGAAGGCGGTAACGACGTTTTCGTGCACATCTCCGCTGTCGAGCGCGCAGGGTTGTCGACGCTGCGCGAGGGACAGAAGGTCGCCTACGAAACCGAGACGGGCCGCAACGGCAAGGTCGCGGCCGTCAATCTGCGCCCTCTTTGAGACCTGCGGAGCCTTTCCGCTTATAGGGGAGCAGCCCGACTGCTCCCCTCATGTTATGAGGACGGCCACTTGACGTTGGTGGCGCGTGCGGCCGTCCCCGAATACGGAGACTTGATGGCGAAAGAAGAGATGCTGGAGTTCGAGGGCGTGGTGGAGGAGGTGCTCCCCGACGCGCGCTGCCGCGTCAAGCTCGAGAACGGTCACGAGGTCATCGCCTATACCTCGGGCCGCATGAAGAAGAACCGCATTCGCATCCTTGCCGGTGACCGCGTCACCATCGAGATGACGCCCTACGATCTCACCAAGGGACGCATCAACTTCCGCCACAAGGACGTGCGCTCGGGCCCGCCTCCGCAGCGCGGCGGCAGCGGCGGATTTCGCAGGCGCTGAGGCGCCGCCTCTTCGCAATGTTGGGTCCTCGTCCGGCGCGCGCAGCCGCGCCGCGCGGACCATCGTCGTGCGTGCATCCCCCTCTACGGCTTGCATATACCATAAGTTGCATAGTCATGCCATAGTTCAGCCTAGGTTGTGTCACGCGACTCGGGCAGAATGGCATTTATGTCAGCTTATACAACACGTTGGTTGTCCCGCTGGTCGGTGGCGTCCGCGCTGGCCGGTGGGCTCGCCCTGAGCGTCCTCTTGCTCGTTCCCGATGGCGGCTCGGCAGCACGCGACGCGCTTTCCGGCCCCGCCCGCGTCATCGACGGCGACACCATCGACATTGCCGGTGAGCGCGTGCGCCTGGAAGGCATCGACGCTCCCGAAACGGCTCAAACCTGTCGCCGCCGCGTCGCGGGCACGTGGGCCTGCGGCAAGGATGCGACGCAGGCGCTGCGCAAGCTGGTCGCCGGCCAGGAGGTCAGCTGCCAGCGCCGCGGCACCGACAAATACGGGCGCGTGCTCGGCGTCTGCTTCGTTGGCGGGCGCGACATCAATGCGCAGATGGTGCGCGAGGGCTATGCGTGGGCCTTCGTAAAGTATTCGCGCAGCTACGTGCACGAAGAGGCCGAGGCGCGCGCGGTGCGCGCCGGAGTCTGGCAGGGCGACGCGGAGCCCGCCTGGGTCTTTCGCGCCAAGCGCTGGGCCGGGGCGGAGGAGGCGGCCCCGCAGGGTTGCGCCATCAAGGGCAACGTGAGCGCGAATGGTCACATCTACCACATGCCGTGGAGCCCCTGGTACGCCCGGGTCCGCGTCGACGAGAGCAAGGGCGAGCGCTGGTTCTGCAGCGAATCGGAGGCGTTGGCCGCCGGCTGGCGCCCCGCGGCGGTTAACTGATCGGCCCTTCCATCCTGCAAAGGACAATGCTCAGCCTGCCCCGGATTTACGCTTCCTGAAGGCTCGGCCGATAGGGTGCCCTCTGAGCATTGAAGGGGCCGCGTTGTGCTTCAGTTGGGACCCAGGACGCTAACCGAGATCATTGCCAAGCATCCCTGGCCGAGCCTGCGCGATGCCTTGCTGCTTTCCGGCTTCATGACGTTCGCGGTGCTGCTTGCGCGGCGTTATGACCTCTTCTCGTTTTTCGAGTCGCTCGCCGATCCGCAGCACGTCATCTCGCCGGCGGAGGCGGTGGTTCTCGTCGCGCTCTTTGCCGCCTGCATCTACATTTTCGTCGCGCGCCGGTTCAGCGAGGAACGGTGTGACGAGGCCTATCAGCTACGGCTCGAATCTGAGATGCGCGAGTTGCGCGAGCTGGCGATGCAGGATCCGCTGACGCGGCTTCCCAATCGCCGCGCCCTGCTGGCGGCGCTCGAGGCCGCAACATGCAGTTGCGGTCCGAATTGCTCGAGGCATGCCTTCTTCCTGCTCGACCTCAACGGCTTCAAGCGCGTCAACGACCTTTACGGTCACGCCGTCGGGGACCACGTCCTGCAGGTGGTCGTCGAGCGCTTCCGGCGCGTTGCCCGCCCCACCGATCTCTTGGCGCGCTTGGGCGGAGACGAGTTTGCCGTGCTGTCCTACGACGTCGACAAGACCGCCGCCCTGGCGATCGGGACCCGCTTCACGGCTGCGCTCGCCAACGCGGTCGCCGCCGAGGGGCACACGCACGATCTGGGCGTCGCCATCGGCGCCGCGCTCTGTCCCGACGACGGGGCCACGAGCGAGGCGATCCTGCGCAAGGCCGATCTCGCCATGTACCGGGCGAAGGAGACCGCCGGCTCCGCGCTCGCGTTCTACGATCCCGCGGTCGATACGCTCGAATCGGTGCGCAAGAAGGCCATCGGCTGAGCCGAATGCTCCTCTGCTGGGCAATCGCGAAAGCTCGGCTCGCATTTGAGCGAAAATGTCCGAGAGCGGCCAAATGTCCGTAAAGGGCGATGCGGGGAAACCGGAAAGGCGCGCGGCCTGCACCTTTAGGATGCAGGCAAATGTCTGGCCTTCGACGTTACGCGCCGAAGGTTTGATCAAAGCAAAGAGGTTCCAATGGCTGTTATCACTGCTCCACACGAGCATAGCTCGGAGGTCTGGTGGCTGTTCCTGCTCGAAGGGATCGCCGCGGTCCTGTTCGGCGTGCTGCTGCTGACCGCGCCCGGCGCGACGTTGGTGGCGCTGGCGGTTGTTCTCGGATTCTACTGGCTGGCGATGGGCATCTTGGAGTTGGTGCGTGTCTTCGTCGATCGCTCCGTGCCGTGGATCTGGTCGCTCTTGATCGGCATCCTGGGCATCGTCGCCGGCGTCCTCGTCTTGAACCATCCCTTGTTCGCCGCAGTCGTGCTGCCGGCCACGCTCGTCATCTATCTGGGCATTCTCGGGCTGGTGGTGGGCGCGTTCGGCATCATCGGCGCCTTCACCGGCGGCGGCATCGGCTCGTTCATCTTCGGCGGCATCAACCTGCTGATTGGCCTCCTGCTGCTGGGCTCGCCGATCGCCGCCGCCCTGGCGGTCCCAATCGTCTTCGGCGTGCTCCTCCTCATCGAAGGGGTCGCGCTGATCATCTGGAGCTTCACGGTCCGCACCTCGTAGCCGCTACGAGGAGCGCCTCAAACGCTCCGCGTCCGCTGCCAGTTGGGTAGCGGAACGAAGTCGCTCGCATCGGACTCGAGGAGCGCCCTAGACTATTCCGGGTCCACGAAGCGTACCGGCTTCTCGTAGATCAACAGGGCGATGCAGCCGCCTTTGCTGCCCGGCGAGTGGCGTGTGCCGGG
>CAYUBZ010000290.1:0-3411 GCA_964443205.1 uncultured Hyphomicrobium sp.
TGTTGCATGTGCGCAGCGCCTTCGTCGCCATCATCACGCTGCCCTTGGGCGTGCTCATCGCCTACATCTGCATGTACGCGCTGGGGATCTCCTCCAACATCATGAGCTTGGGCGGCATCGCCATTGCCATCGGCGCCATGGTCGACGCCGCGATCGTCATGATCGAGAACGCGCACAAACACCTGGAGCGTGCCCCGCCGGATAAGCCGCGCGTCACGATCCTGATCGATGCGGCGAGCGAGGTCGGGCCGGCGCTGTTCTTCTCGCTGCTGATCATCACCGTGTCGTTCCTCCCGATCTTTACGCTCGAGGCGCAAGAGGGGCGCCTGTTCCAGCCGCTGGCCTTCACCAAGACGTTTGCGATGGCGGCCGCCGCCTTCCTGTCGGTCACGCTGGTGCCGGCGCTGATGGTGATCTTCGTGCGCGGGCGCATCGTGCCCGAACGCAAAAACCCGCTGAACCGCTTCCTCATCTGGGTCTATCGGCCTGTCATCCGGGGCGTGCTCAAGGCCAAGACGCTGACCATCGCGCTGGCGATCGCCGCACTGGCGGCGACGCTCTACCCCGCGCAGCGCTTGGGCTCGGAGTTCATGCCGACGCTGAACGAGGGCACGCTGTTCTACATGCCGACGACGCTACCGGGGCTCTCCATCACCAAGGCCGCCGAGCTTCTGCAGACGCAGAACAAAATTATCAAGACCTTCCCCGAGGTGGCGAGCGTGTGGGGCAAGGCGGGGCGCGCTGGCACCGCCACCGACCCCGCGCCCACCGAGATGTTCGAGACCGTCATCAATCTGAAGCCGGAATCGGAATGGCGCGCCGGCATGACGACCGACAAGCTGATCGACGAGATGGACAAGTCCTTGCAGTTCCCCGGCGTCTCCAATGCCTGGACCATGCCCATCAAGGCGCGCATCGACATGCTGGCGACCGGCATCCGCACGCCCGTGGGCGTCAAGGTGCTGGGACGCGACCTGAACGAGATCGAGCGGCTCGCGCGCCAGATCGAGGTGGCAATCAAGACGGTGCCGGGTACTTCCAGCGCCTTTGCCGAGCGCATCATCGGCGCCTACTACATGGAGATCACACCCAACCGCAGCGAGCTTGCCCGCTACGGCCTCATGGTCGGCGACGTACAGGAAGTGGTGGCCTCCGCGCTCGGAGCCGAGCCGGTGACGACAGTGGTGGAAGGGCGCGAGCGCTACTCCGTCAGCGTGCGCTACCCCCGCGACGTGCGCTCCGACCCGCAGGCGATCGCGCGCGAGGTGCTGGTGCCGCTGCCGAACGGCGCTTCGATCCCCTTGGGCAGCGTGGCCAAGATCGATCTGGTGCGCGGGCCGGGCGTGATCCGCACCGAGAACGCGCAGCTCGCGGCCTACATCTACGTCGATGCGCGCGAGCGCGATCTGGGCTCGTTCGTGGCCGATGCCAAGAAGGCGGTCGCCGCGAACGTCACCTTTCCACCCGGCTACTATGCGGTCTGGAGCGGACAGTACGAGTACTACGAGCGCGCCAAGACGCGCCTCATGCTGGTGGTGCCGCTGACGCTCGCCATCGTCTTTGTGCTGCTCTACCTCAATTTCCGCCGCATTACCGAGACGCTGATCGTGATGGCGTCGCTGCCCTTCGCGCTCGTCGGCGGCTTGTGGCTGGTGTGGTATCTGGGGTTCAACCTGTCGGTGGCGGTCGCCGTGGGCTTCATCGCGCTGGCCGGCGTCGCGGCGGAGACCGGCGTCATCATGCTGATCTATCTCGACAACGCGTTGAAGGAGCAGCGCGCGCGGGCGACGCGCGAGGGCCGCGCACTCACGCTCGACAACCTGCACGAGGCCATTATGGTCGGCGCGGTGGAGCGGGTCCGTCCGAAGATGATGACGGTCACCGCCATCACGGCGGGGCTCATGCCCATCCTGTGGAGCACCGGCACCGGCTCGGAGGTCATGCAGCGTATCGCCGTGCCGATGATCGGGGGCATGGTGTCCTCGACCGTCCTGACGCTGGTGGTGATCCCGGCGGTCTATGCCCTCGTCAAACAGGCCGGCCTGCGGCATCAATCGGCACCTGCTGCCGCGGCGGCGGCGCCGGTCTAAAGGCTCACATCACCATGGGAGGAAACTCAAAATGCATGCATTGAGATCGGCCGCGCTGATTGCGCTGATGGTGGTGGCGGTACCGCTCGCGGCCTTCGCCCACGCCAAGATGGTGGCGAGCACGCCTGAGGACGGCGCCACCGTCGCCGCCGGCTTGTCGGACATCGAGCTCGCGTTCTCAAAGCCCATGCGGCTCACGCTCCTGCATGTGCGCCAAGCCAACGATAATGAGGATGTTCCGTTGCGCGGCGCGCTGCCCACGACCTTCGAAAAGGCTGCCAAGGTGGCGGTCGAGGCGCTCAAGGCCGGCGCCTACGCCGTCTCGTGGACCGCGGTTTCTGAGGACGGCCACGTGATGACGGGCAGCTTCGCGTTCACCGTGACCGACGCGTCTGGCACCGCGCAGTGATCGTGCCTGAGCAACTCGTCGTTCTGCTGCGCGCCCTCGTCTATGCCGGGGCGATCGCGGTTGCCGGCGGCGTTCTGTTTGCGCTGAGTTTTCCGCGCGCGGCCGCAGCGATCAAGCCCGTTCTGAAGCGCCAGATCGCGGCCGGCTTCTGCCTGCTGCTCGTCGTCGAGCCGCTGCGCTACGCAGCCTTTCAGCTCGCCGTCGCCGGCGGCGACGGGTCGCTGGCGTTCGGGCCCGACATGATCTCGATGGGCATGCAGACCCCCATCGGGCAAGCGGCGGCCGTGCGGCTGATCACAGCCGCCGTCATCGTCGCCGTCGGCCTGCGATGGCCTCCCGTCGGCGCAACGGCGGCGCTGTTGCTGATCGGCTCTTTTCTGCTCGAGGGGCACACGGCGGCCAGCGAGGGGCGACTTTTGGTTGCTCCCCTTCTTTTTGTTCACCTGGCAGCCGCGTCCTGGTGGCTCGGCGCGCTCATTCCGCTGATCGCCGTGACGCGCCGTGCTGAGCCCGCCGCGGCCGTAGCGACGATCGAGTTGTTCGGGAGTCGGGCTGTCCTTGTCGTCGGCGCCCTGCTGGCCGCAGGGGCGTTGCAGGTGGTCGTGCTGACGGGCGGGGATGTGCGCCTCGACAGCGCCTACCAGCAAAGGTTGCTGATCAAGCTCGGGCTGGTTGCAGCACTTCTGTCGATTGCAGCGTGGAACAAGCTGCGGCTGACGCCGCTGTTGCGGCGGGATTACCCAGTCGGCGCCGCTCGCCTGCGCGCCTCCATACGCGTCGAGATCGCGGTGGCCGCCATCATCCTTTCCGCGACCGCCTGGCTGGTCGGCACCGCCCCCGACTCTTAGCGCGCGTTGTGCGCGCCGAGCCAGCGTCCGACCAGCTCGGCGATGCCCCAGCTCCACAGCACAC
>CAYUBZ010000291.1:0-3363 GCA_964443205.1 uncultured Hyphomicrobium sp.
CGAGCGTCATCTATCGCCACGCTCTGCTGGTGCGCATCACGCACTGGGTGAACGTGCTCTGCCTGCTCGTGCTGCTCCTGAGCGGCCTGCAGATCTTCAACGCGCATTCCACGCTGTACTTCGGCTCGAAATCCGATCCCAACCGCGCCGTGCTCTCCATGCGGGCCGTTCGGCGCGAGGACGGCCAATACGCCGGTCTGACGACGATCGGGGCCACGACGTTCGACACGACCGGCATCCTCGGGCTGTCGCGCGGCCCCAGCGGCGAGCTCGAATCGCGCGGGTTCCCGGACTGGATCACGCTGCCCACCTACCGCGACCTGGCCACGGGGCGCCGCTGGCACTTCTTCTTCGCTTGGGCTTTCGTGCTGAACTTGCTCGCCTATCTCGTCTACGCGATCGCCAGCGGGCACGTGCGCCGCGACCTCGCGCCGTCGGGAAGCGATCTGCGCCACATCGGCCGATCGGTGTGGGAGCATATCCGCTTCCACTTCCCCAAAGGCGAGGAGGCCAAGCGCTACAACGTGCTGCAGAAGCTCGCCTACCTTGCGGTGATCTTCGGGCTCTTGCCGCTCGTGATCCTCACCGGCCTCACCATGTCGCCGGCGCTCGATGCGGCGTTCCCCGTGCTCCTCGACGTCTTCGGCGGCCGCCAGTCGGCGCGCACCATACACTTCCTGTGCGCCTTCGCAATCGTGCTGTTCGTGCTGGTGCACGTGTTCATGGTCCTCGTCTCGGGCGTGTGGAACAACCTGCGCTCGATGATCACGGGGCGCTACGCCATCCCCGCCGCGGAGGATCGTCATGGGCCATGAGCCAAGAGTGAATCGCCGCAGCTTTCTGTTAAGCGGCGCGGCGGCCGGCGGCGCGGCCTTGCTCGGCGGTTGCGACCAGCTTTCCCAGTCGCCGTCCGTCCGCAGCGTCCTCGATTCCGCCGAAGGCCTGACGCAAGCCGCGCAGCGGCTTCTCCTCTCCCGGCGCGCGCTGGCGCGCGAGTACCCCGAATCCGATCTCTCCGCGCACTTCAGGGCCAACGGCTCGACCGATGTGAGCGATTCCGCCTACCAGCGAGCGGCCGAGGCCGGGTTTGCAGACTGGCGCCTGAGGATCGACGGCCTCGTTGCACGCCCCACCGAGCTCTCGCTTGCCGAGCTGAGGAAATTGCCGGCGCGGACCCAGATCACGCGCCACGATTGCGTCGAGGGATGGAGCGCCATCGGCAAGTGGACCGGGGCGCGGCTCGGGCCGCTGCTGCAGAGCGTCGGTTTGAAGCCAGAGGCGCGCTACCTGGTCTTCCACTGCGCCGACAAGATGGGGCACCGCGATACCTACTACGAGAGCATCGACCTCATCGACGCCTTCCACCCGCAAACCATCCTCGCCTACGACATGAACGGCGCCGCGCTTCCAGTGCCGCACGGGGCGCCGCTGCGGCTGCGCGTGGAGCGGCAGCTCGGCTACAAGATGGCGAAGTACGTCATGCGCATGGAGGCCGTCGCCAGCTTCTCTGCCATGCGCGGCGGCCGCGGTGGCTTCTGGGAGGACCTGGGCTACGCGTGGTATGCCGGCATCTGAGCGGCCGCCCCCCGCGATTCGGAGGGTCGGGCTCGAGCACGGTCGTGGAACCGGTCCACAGGTCAGCCGCTGACCCCGACCGGACCCTGCGGCCGAGGTGGAAAACCCCACATCCCCTTCCCCGGATGGCGAAAATTCTTAACCACACGCGGCGGGGCGGCGCCCGTATTCGCTGGCGGCGCGCGCGCATGGGGAATTTTGCCATGGTTCAGCCAAAGCTTTCACAATAGTGTCCACTGCAATCCTAGGGAGGGTCCAGGGGATTCGATTTTTTGCTGCACGCCATTTTGCTGCTGCTGTGACAGCATTGTTGCTGAGCGCAGGCGCATGTTTTGTGTCAACGGCTGACGCTCAGGCCAAAGGTCCGACTGGCAGCTGTGATGACGCCGTCGGGCTGGCGGTGCTCGCCTCGCCGATTGCGCCGTGGAAGGGCGCGCCGTTGCGCGTCGTTTTCACCACGGAAGAGCAGGTCGACGGCGAGCTGTCGCTGATCGCGCCCAATGGAAATGTCGCGGCCAAGTCGGCCGAACGGCACGGCGGCCCGCCCTATTTCTGGTACGCCGAGGTCGCTTCACCGGCCAGCGGGACGTGGCACGCGACGCTGGCGCGCGCCGGCGCGCCGGCCGAGTGCGGCACCATCACGCGCGAGATCGCCGTGGGCAAGGCCCGCCCTTCACCGCCAAGCGCCACGCGCAACAGCGTCTGGCCCGTGCGCAATTCCTGGAACCGCGGGAACGAGAACCTGTACTCCGCGTGGATCGAGACGCTGTTCGAGGCGCCGCTCGATGAGGCACCGTCGTGGAAGGCGCTGCACGAGGTGCTGCGCGATTCCAAGCGCAATGTCTTGTTCAACTATTTGGGTGCGCGCGAGGACGAGAAGGGGCTCGTCATTCGCCCCGACTGTGCCGACCTTCCCTACTTCTTGCGCGCGTATTTCGCCTTCAAGATGGGGCTGCCGTTCGGGTACGCGAAGTGCACGCGCGGCGGCGGCGGCCACCCGCCGAGGTGCCCGCAGTGGTGGAACATCGAGAAGGAGGAGCCGCCCCCGGCGCCGCCCCGGCAAAAAACCGCATCCAACGACGTATTCGGGCTGTTCGGCCAGTCGGCCGCGCCGCCTCCGGCGTCAAGAGTGCCGCAGAGGCCGAAGGGGCTGATACCGGGATTCGGATTTTATATGCAGAGGACCGTTGCCGACGGCGTCCATTCCGGCAACGGGCGAACGGCGGTCGGCGACGACGACACCGACTACTACCTCGTGCCGCTGAAGCAGGAGACGCTGCGCCCCGGCACCGTCTACGCCGATCCCTACGGGCATACCTTGGTGATCGCCAAGCGCATCGCGCAGACCGGCGACGCGGCCGGTGTTTTGCTCGCCGTCGACGCGCAGCCCGACGGCACGGTCGCGCGCAAGCGGTTCTGGCGCGGCAACTTCCTGTTCGCGCAGGATCCCGCGCTCGGGAGCCCCGGGTTCAAGCGCGTCCGCCCGGTCGTCGCAGGCAATAACGGCCTGCGGCGGCTGACCAACGCCGAGATCGCCAAGGATCCCGAGTACGGCGACTTCTCGCCCGAACAGTCGCAGCTCAGCATCGAGGACTTTTACGATCGCATGGATGACGTGCTGTCGCCGGCACCGCTCGATCCCATGCGCGCGATGCTCGAAGCGGTCGCGGCGCTCGAGGAGCAGGTCGGCGCGCGCGTGAACTCGGTCGAGAACGGGCGGAAGTACCAGGCGAGCGGGCGCGGCGACGCGGACATGCCGGACGGCGCGTCGATCTTCGAGACGACGGG
>CAYUBZ010000292.1:0-3345 GCA_964443205.1 uncultured Hyphomicrobium sp.
ACGATGCCGCCGGCCCCGGTCATGACGAAGTTGGAATCGGCTTCGGCGGCGGAATCCTCCGCATAATCCAGATCGAGGACGGGCGTGCCCTTGTAGAGCCCGCAACTGACCGCCGCCACCTGATCGCGCAGCACGCTGTCCTTGACCATGTCGCGCAACTTCATCCACTGGATGCAGTCATGCAGCGCCACCCACGCCCCGGTTATGGCCGCCGTGCGCGTCCCGCCGTCGGCCTGCAGCACGTCGCAATCGATCGAGATCTGCCGCTCGCCCAGCTGGGTCAGATCGACGATCGCGCGTAGCGCCCGTCCGATCAGGCGCTGGATCTCCTGAGTGCGCCCGGAGGGGTGGCCGACGGTCACCTCGCGCCGGGTGCGCTCTGTGGTCGCCCGGGGCAGCATGCCGTATTCGGCCGTGACCCAGCCCCGGCCCTGGCCCTTGAGCCAGGGTGGCACGCGCTCCTCCAGACTGGCCATACATAGGACGTGGGTATCGCCGAACTTGATGAGGCAGGAGCCCTCGGCGTGCTTGGAGACCGCGCGCTCTATGGAAACGCGGCGAAGCTCGTCGGGCTGGCGTTTTGAAGGGCGCATATGGGTTATGATGGGGTATCCGCTGGGCCGGCTTGGCAAATTTCGCCCGAACCTACGGGAGGGCCCACCGGGCTTCAACCAAAACCGATGATCAAATTGACGAATCCGGCCAGGCTTCCCTAATCTTCAAGGCATGGCATTAGGCCAAGGATACCCCCGAGCAATGACCGAAGGCGTCAGCGAGCTCACCAAACTGAGCGAACGTTCCCGCGCCATTCTCCGGCAGATCGTCGAGACGTACCTCGAAACGGGCGAGCCCGTGGGCTCGCGCAATCTGTCGCGCGTGCTGCCGATGACGCTGTCGCCGGCCTCGATCCGCAACGTCATGTCGGACCTGGAGCAGCTGGGTCTCATCGCGGCGCCGCACACCTCGGCGGGGCGGCTCCCCACCCAGCTGGGTTTGCGCATGTTCGTGGATGGGCTCTTAGAGATCGGCAACCTGACGGCCACGGACCGCCGCCAGATCGAGGCGCACATCGCAGGCCGACGCACGAAGTCCATCGACGAGGTGCTGCAGGAAGCCAGCGAGATGATCTCAGGGCTGTCGCATTGCGCCGGTGTGGTGCTGGCCGAGCAGCAGGTCGCCCGCCTGAAACACATCGAGTTCGTGCTGCTCGAGCCCGGCAAGGCGCTCGTCGTGCTGGTCGGCGAGGACCAGGCCGTCGAGAACCGCATCATCTCCTTGCCGCAGGGACTGCCGCCGTCGGCGCTGGTGGAGGCTGCCAACTATCTCAACACGCGCGTGCGCGGGGCCACCATCGCGGAGGCACGCGCCACCATCGAGAAGGAGCTGCAGAGCTCCATGGCGGAGCTGGACAGCCTCACGCAAAAGGTCATCCAGGCGGGGTTAGCTGAGTGGTCGGGCTCGCTCGACGACCGCAAGAGCCTCATCGTGAGGGGTCAAGCCAACCTGTTGAAGGACCTAACCGCGCAGGACGACCTGGAGCGTATCCGCCACCTTTTCGACGATTTGGAGCGAAAACGCGACCTGGTGCAGCTTCTGGGCTTATCTGAGAACGCCGACGGCGTGCGCATCTTCATCGGCTCGGAGAACAAGCTTTTCTCGCTGTCGGGCTCCTCGCTGATCGTTGCGCCCTTCCACGACGACAGGCGCAAGATCGTGGGCGTATTGGGGGTGATCGGGCCGACGCGCATCAATTATGCCCGCATAATTCCCATGGTGGACTACACCGCGAAGCTCGTTAGCCGACTGTTGACTTGATTTTTGCTCATCATCGCCTGATATCGGGCTCGCATTCTTTGGAAATGTTTGATCCGGTCGTGCTGAGCTTTGGCGCGACTCCCCTGGCAACGAAACACGAGGATCCGCGAGCGAGCGGAGATGCGATGGCCGACGAAAGCAAAAAGCCTGATCAAGACCCCACCGAGGCAACCGCAGGCGCCGAACCGCCCGCCGGCGAGGCAGCCGCTGCTGGGCCCGACGCCGCTGCCCTGGAAGGGCAGATTGCCGAGCTGACCGACCGGCTGCTGCGTGCGCACGCGGAGATGGACAACCTGCGCAAGCGCACCGAGCGGGACAAGGAGGACATGGCCAAGTACGCCATCTCCAAGTTCGCGCGCGAGGTCTTGAGCGTGGGCGACAATTTGCAGCGCGCGATCGAGGCGGTGCCTGCCGGTGCGGCGGAGGAGGACCCCGCTCTCAAGGCGCTGATCGAGGGCGTATCCATGACCGAGCGCGAGTTCCTGAACGTGCTGGAGCGCCATGGGGTCAAGCGCATCGATCCCGCCGGCGAGCCGTTCAACCCCCACCAGCACCAGGCAATGACCGAGGTGGAGAACCCCGAGGTGGCCCCGGGAACGGTCGTTCAAGTGTATCAGCCGGGCTATATTCTGGTGGACAGGGTGCTGCGCCCGGCGATGGTGGTCGTGGCGAAGGGCGGCACGAAACCCGGCAAGGAAGAGAATTCCTCGGCCAAAGCCGCCGTCGGCGCGCCCGAGAGCCCCAACGGCACACCCTAGCGCGCCCCAAGGACGCCTCTGACTCGATGATTCGCGTTGAGGCCGCCGAAACAGCCATCTAGTCCTTGCGAGCCTTGCCGGGCGCGGCCATCATGCCCGCGGGGCGTGGGGAGGCGCGCCCCGCGCCCCTCCTATGCATCCGTGAAGGGCTGTGGGGAAAATTGATCACAGGTGTGTGGCCACATCCCGTTGCACGCCCAAAAACCGACCTTATATAAGCGGCGTTTACTGTTTGAGTGCTCCAAAGGGGGCCGTATCCGGCGCGCAGCTGCTGCAAGGTCGGAGTATCCGGACGCCGAACCCTCGGGTCCGGTCGGTCTGCCGCAAAGATGAGGAATAGGCACATGGCAAAAGTGATCGGCATCGACCTGGGAACCACCAACTCGTGCGTGGCGGTGATGGAGGGCGGTAAGCCGAGGGTTCTGGAGAACGCCGAGGGCATGAACACGACGCCTTCGATCGTGTCCTTCGCCGATGACGGCGAGAAGCTCGTCGGACTGCCCGCCAAGCGCCAGGCAGTCACCAACCCGCTCAATACCTTCTTCGCCATCAAGCGCCTGATCGGACGGCGCTACGACGACCCGATGGTCGAGAAGGACAAGAAGCTCGTCCCCTACCACATCGTCAAAGGTCCCAACGGCGACGCCTGGGTCGAAGCCCACGGCAAGCAGTATTCGCCGCAGCAGATTTCAGCCTTCATCCTGCAGAAGATGAAGGAGACGGCGGAAGCCAAGCTCGGCGAGACCGTCACCCAGGCCGTCATCACCGTGCC
>CAYUBZ010000293.1:0-3345 GCA_964443205.1 uncultured Hyphomicrobium sp.
CGGGGGATACGAGCCATGACGGCGGCCGGCGGGCCTGTGCGAAAATTCAAGAGCATCGAGGGCGGCCGACGCTTGAGCCGCCTGCCGGTTGCGTCCGCGCTTCGCACCATAGATCTGGAGTGCGGGGGGCTCGCTCAGCTGCGCGAAGCGCTGTCCGGGCCCATGGGCCACGCGTTTGGGGCCGCGCTGCGGCTCTTACGCGCCGCGCGCGGACGCGTCATCGTCACCGGCATCGGCAAGAGCGGTCACATCGGCCAGAAGATGGCGGCCACCTTCGCCTCGACGGGTCGGCCGGCCTTCTTCGTGCACCCGAGCGAGGCCTCGCACGGCGACTTAGGGATGATCACCCCCGACGACGTGCTGTTGGCGCTGTCGTGGTCGGGCGAGACCGTCGAGCTCAAACCCCTCATCACCTATTCGCGGCGCTATTCGGTGCCGCTCATCGCCATCACCTCGCGCAGCGATTCAGCACTCGGGCAGCACGCCGACATCGTGCTGGAATTGCCGCGCACCAAGGAGGCCTGCCCGCACGGCCTCGCCCCCACCACCTCCACCGCCATGCAGCTCGTGCTGGGCGACTGCCTCGCCATCGCGCTTCTCGAGGCCAAGGGCTTCACGGCGCACGAGTTCAAGGCGTTCCACCCCGGCGGCTCGCTCGGCGCCAGCCTCAAGTACGTCGCCGACGTGATGCACAAGGGCGAGCGGCTGCCGCTCGCGCGCGACACCGAGCCCATGAGCGCCGCCCTCGTCACCATGACGCAGAAGAGCTTCGGCTGCCTCGGCATCGTCGACGCCAAGGGCAAGCTCATCGGCATCGTGACCGACGGCGACCTGCGGCGCCACATGGGCGCCGACCTGGTGCGCGCGCGCGCCGCCGACATCATGACGCGCCGCCCGAAGACGGCTCGCCCCAAGATGCTGGCGTCGGCCGCACTGGAGATGATCAACGCCTCGCGCATCACGGCGCTGTTCGTGGTGGAGAAGGGCAAGCCGGTCGGCATCGTGCACGTGCACGACCTGTTGCGCGCAGGCGTGGCGTGAGGGGCTGAGGGGCGGGCGCTAGTCGCTCTTTTTCAGCCGATCGCGCCAATAGGTCGGATCACGCCGCAGGAACATGACGGCGAGGACAAGGATTAGCTCATCCTCGACCACGTAGACGAGGCCATAAGGAAATCGGTTCAACCGACAGCGCCTCGCTCCATCTTCCAATTGCTGCCACGCATGCGGATGCGCGAGTATTCGATCGCCCGCCCGCGACACCTCGATGGCAAACTCTTCCCCGAGGCCAAACTGTTGCCCATTGTAATATGCGACCGCCTCATCCAGTTCCAGCTCGGCGATGGCGGTGAACTCGAGCCTCACCGCTTTAAATGTTTGGCAAGAACATCGGCGGCGGGACGAGACGCGAGCTCACCGCGTCGCCATGCCTCGAGCCGATCCTTTGCCTCCTCGGCCCAGGCCTTGTCGACCTCGGGATCGGGCTCGCGGTAGGTAAGGACCAAGAGCTCGTCGATGAGATCGGCCTGCTCCTCAGGGGGAAGCTTGCGGATCTCCTCGGTCAGCCTTTTGACGCGCTCGTTCATGGCTGAAATCTAGCACGGCCGGGGCCCGTCGCCAGCCGTCAAATGCCGGCTAGGCCGGCTCCACGATCAGCACCGTGCCCTTGACGCCCGAAACCCTGACGCGCGTTCCGGCAGCGGCTTTGCAACCTTCCGCCGCCCAGACCGTGTCGGCCGCCCGCACGGCGCCACGGCCGCCGGGCGCGATCGCCTCGACGACCGGCACCACCTGCCCGACGAGCTCCGCCCCGCGCCGGTTCAAATCCGGCTCGTCGCTCTTGGAAACTCTCGGGTGCGCCCAGATCCGGTCGATCACCATGTCGGCGAGGATGAGCACGATGCCCGCGCCGACCCAGTACCAGCCCGCCGGGCCGCCGTTGGCGCCCAGGTAGAGCCCGAACAGCGCCGCACCCACGCCGACGATGGGCAACAGAAGGCTCACCGCGGCGGCGAGCCAGAGAAGAGCGCTCGGGCGCCCGCCTGGGTCAGGATGCGGCATGCTCGACCAGCAAAACAGTGCCGTGGGTTCCGGTGATCTTTACGCGCGCGCCCTGAGGCGTGTCGATGCCCTGGGCCGGCCACAGCGTGTCGCCGACGCGCACCTTGCCGCGTCCGCCCGCGATCGGCTCCTCGACCGTCACCACGCGTCCCACGTATTGCGCCGCGCGCACGTTGAGGTCGGGCTCGTCGCTCGTCGTCATGTCCGGCGCGGCGTAGCGGCGCACGAAGAAGACGGTGACGCAGGAGATGATGGCGAAGGCGATCAACTGCCACTCCCAGGCAAAGTCAACGACGAGACCCAGCAAGCCGACGAGCACCGCGGCAAGCCCGAACCAGATGAAGTGCACGCCCGGAACGATCGTCTCCAGCACGAACAGCGCGACCGCCAGGACGAACCAATTCCAGGCCCCCAGACTCCAGAAGAAATCGATCAAACCCATGGCTCAGACCTCCCATCCGACCCCCAGCATAGCAGAGCGCCGCCTCCTCAACGCTCAAACGTGGGGGACGCTGCCCTTGGGCCGCGGCGGCGCCGCTCCGGGAGCACCGCCACCGAACGCTTCCTTCGTGATCTGACTGAGACCCGCTATCGAGCCGATGACGGAGGAGGCTTCGAGCGGCATCATGATGACCTTCTGGTTGGGTGCCTTGGCCAGCGCCTCCAGCGCCTTCACATAGTTGTTGGCGACGAAGTAGTTGATCGCCTGCACGTTTCCGGCCGCGATGGCGTCGGAGACGAGCTGCGTCGCCTTGGCCTCGGCGGCAGCCGAGCGCTCGCGCGCCTCGGCGTCCTTGAAGGCCGCCTCGCGCCGGCCTTCGGCCTCCAGCACCACCGCCTGCTTCTCGCCCTCCGCGCGCAGGATCGCAGCCTGGCGCAAGCCTTCCGATTCGAGGATCTGGGCGCGTTTTTCGCGCTCGGCCTTCATCTGGCGCGCCATGCTGTCGACGAGATCGCGCGGGGGATCGATGTCCTTGATCTCGATGCGCGTGACCTTGATGCCCCACGCCTCGGTGGCCTGATCGACCACGTGGAGAAGCTGCGCGTTGATCTTATCGCGGTTGGAGAGCAGCTCATCGAGGTCCATCGAGCCCATGACGGTGCGCACGTTGGTCATCGTGAGGTTGATGATCGAGGGCTCGAGCTGGTCGACCTCGTAGGCGGCACGCGCCGCATTCAAGACCTGAAAGAACGTCACGCCGTTGACGCGAACCATGGCGTTGTCGCGGGTAATGACGTCCTGGCTCGGGATGTCGAGCACCTGCTCCTTCATGTTCATGCGGGTGC
>CAYUBZ010000294.1:0-3343 GCA_964443205.1 uncultured Hyphomicrobium sp.
TTGTCCTCGGGCCGCAGCTGGAACAGCTTGTGGAAGAAGCCGAAGTCGACGCACAGGTAGGCGAGCACGCACCAGGCGACGAGTGCGGCACTGGGGAAGATCGCCTTGTGATTGGCGGCAAAGATTGCCGTCAGAAAGATTGCGAGCAGGCCGGTGAGGCCCAGCATGATGCCGTTGAAGAGCAGGCGGTCGCGCGACTTGATCTCGTAGGCGAGCGTCTTCCAGAGGAAGACGCGGGCGAACCGCTCCGAGGAGAGCTCGGCAACGTAGGTGATCGTCTGACCCGGTTCGAGCGTGACGCGGAAGATGTCGGCCCGGTCGCTCTTGATGCGCTCGGGAATGTAGCCGATCGACGGCGTGACCGCCTCGATGCGCCGCGCGTCGAGGTCCGGCCAGATCGCGCCCGAGCCGATCACATTGTAGCGCTCCGCGGTGAGCCAGCGCTCGATCGGCTTGTCGGTCGGGTTCGACAGCGCGAACACGATCCAATTGGGATTGGTGCCGGGCGTCTTGGCCGTCACCGATATGCGCCCCGTCATACCGTCGGCGGCCGGTGCCGTCTCGACCTGAAGGCTGTCGCCGCGCCCGTCATAGAACTCGCCGAGGGTGGTGATCTCGATGCGGTCAGAATCGGGCTCAACCACAATGGGCTTCAAGGCGAGCGCGGGACCCGGCAGCGCAACGAGCACCAAGACGGCGATGAGAAAGCCGAAAAGCGCGCCAGGGACGGCACTGCGTGTGTACCCCCTCGGCGTTGCTTGCTCGCGCGCCAGCGTCATGCGGAGCGGACCTCCCGGGCGGCGTCCTCGCTGCGCGCCAATTCCTCGGCGACGAGCGCATGCAGCACGTGGTCCTCCCACATGCCGTTGATCTTCAGCAGCCTGCGGGCAATACCCTCGCGGCGGAAGCCGTTGCGCTCCAGCACGCGGATAGACGCGGCATTGTTCGGCATCGTCGCCGCTTCCAGCCTGTGCAGGTGCAGCTCATCGAAGGCAAAGCCGGCGATGGCGCCGACCGCCGCCGTCATGTAGCCCTGCTGCACGAAGGGCTCACCCAGCCAGTAGCCGAGCACGGCGGCCTGCGTCACGCCGCGGCGCACGTTCGACAGGGTGAGGCCGCCGAGCAGCCGGTCATCAACATCCCTGAAGATGAGAAACGCGTAGCCCAGATCCTCGCGCGCCTCGCGCTGGTAATGGCGCACGCGGCGGCGAAAAGCGCTGCGGCTCAGCTCATCGCGCTGCCAGACGGGCTCCCACGGTGTCAGATGATCGCGGCTGCGGGCCCTGAGCTCGGCCCAGGGGGCATAGTCGCCCATCACCGCCGGACGCAGCCAGACGCCGCGGCCGCGCACGACTTGGGCGCTGTCTTGTCCGATGCTCGACCTCAAGAATGCCATGTGCTCTCCCCCTCAAGAGCTAAACCCGCGCCAGGCCCTCTGCGCGGCGCACGTACTTGCGCGATTTGCGTCCGCTGCCGACGAGGACGATGGCGGGCGTGCTCGACATCAGTTTGCCGACGAAAGTGCGAACGCGCTCGGGTGTCACGTCGTCAACCTTATCGATGAGCTCGGTGGTCGAGAAGATTCGGCCGTGGCTCAACAGCTGGCGCGCCATCTGCTCGGCGCGCGCGGACGAACTCTCCAGGCTGATCAGCAGGCCGGCCTTGAGCTGCGCCTTGGCGCGCGCCAACTCCGGACCGCTCGGAACCTCTTCGGCCGCCCGCTTCAGCTCCACGCCAATGACGTCGATGAGCGCGCCCATCAAGTCGGCTCCCGTCGCCGCATGTATCCCGAGCAACCCCGCGTCGTTGAGCCCCCACGCGGTCGAATAGATCGCGTAGCAGAGGCCCCGCTTCTCACGCACCTCCTGAAACAGACGGGACGACATGCCGCCCCCGAACAACCCCGAGAACACCTGGGCGGTGAAGAACTCGTCCTCCCGGTAGGAGGGGCTCGGAAAGCCGATCAGGAGATGGCTCTGCTCGAAAGGCTTCTCCGAGACGCGCGTCCCACCGACGTAGCGGGCCGGCTTGCCGCCGCCGCTCCGGCCCCTGCCACTGAGCCCACCGAATAGGGCCTCAGCGTGGCGGACGAGGGTGGCGTGGCGGACGCCGCCGGCGGCGGAAATCACCATGTTGGCGGCCCCGTAGCGGCGCTTCAGGAACCCTTTGAGATCGCCCGCCGTGAACCGCCGGACGCTGTCCGGCGTGCCCAGAATCGCCCGCCCCACGGGTTGCTCAGGAAACGCTGCGTCATGCAACAGGTCGTAGCCGACATCGTCGGGGCTATCGCGCGTCGCGGCGATCTCCTGAAGAATGACCTGGCGCTCACCTTCGAGCTCCGGCTTGGCGAACGCTGAGTTCTGCAGGATGTCGGCGATGAGGCCGAGCGCCACGCCCTCGTCACCTTTGAGGACACGGGCGAAGTAGGCCGTCGACTCCAGGCTGGTGGCCGCGTTGAGCTCGCCGCCCACCTCCTCGATCTCCTCGGCGATCTGTTGCGCGCTGCGCCGCTTGGTACCCTTGAAGGCCATGTGCTCGAGGAAGTGCGACACGCCATGCTCACGCTCGGTCTCGTGGCGGGCGCCGGCTCCGACCCACAGCCCGAGCGACACCGTCTCCAGGTGCGGCATGGCGTGCGTCACGATCCGCAAGCCGTTCGACAGCGTCGTGATGGTGGGTTTCATGCACGCCCCTCGCACGCAGCGCGCGTCAATTCTTCGACATGGCGCTCGGCCTCGCCGAGGTCGTTGCCGATGGTCGTGAAGTGCTCAGGAGCCGTCAGCAGGTCGGCCAGCCGCTCGGGCAGGGCGGGGCGCTCGCCGGTGATTGCGGCGATCGCATCGGGGAACTTGGCGGGGTGCGCGGTCGACAGGACGACCTGCGGGGTCCCGTCGCCACTTCCCAGCACGCGCTCGGCGGCGACGAGCCCGCAGGCGGTATGGGGATCGGCGAGGTAGCCGCATTCGGCGCGCAAACGGCGGATCGCGTTGGCAACGTCCTCCTCGCTGGCGGCCGAAGCAGCGAAGTCCTTTTTGAGCACATCCTTGAGAGGACCCAGTTCGAAACGGCGCGTCTTGCCAAGGGCCTGCATCCGTTGGCGGATTAGGGCCGCATCGCGCCCCGAGGCCTCGAACAGGTAGCGCTCGAAGTTGGAGGAGATCTGGATGTCCATGGAGGGTGAGGTCGTGGCGACCACCTCGCGCATCTCATAGGCACCACCTTCGAGCGTGCGCGGCAGGATGTCGTTGACGTTGGAGGCGATGACGAGCCGCTCGATCGGCAGTCCCATACGCTTGGCCACGTAGCCCGCAAAGATGTCGCCGAAGTTGCCGGTCGGCACCGC
>CAYUBZ010000295.1:0-3330 GCA_964443205.1 uncultured Hyphomicrobium sp.
CGTCGTGTGCCTGTCGCCGCGGTCTGGCCGAACAGGATGGACTTGGACTCCTCCGACACCACGGGGGTCTCGTTGACCTCGCGGGCGCGCTCGTAGGCCCGCTTGACCGCGGGACGCGCTGCCATCCTCTCGAACCAGCGCCGCAAGTGCGGAAAGTCGCCGAGAGACTGCTGCTGGCGCTTATACGGGACGACCCATGGATAGCACGCCATGTCGGCGATCGAGTAGGCGCCGGCGATGAAGTCGCGGTCGGCCAGGCGCCTGTCGAGCACGCCGTAAAGCCGGTTGGTCTCGTTGACGTAGCGCTCCGTGGCATAGGGAATGCGCTCGGGCGCGTACTGGACGAAATGGTGGTTTTGCCCGGCCATCGGGCCGAGCCCAGCCATCTGCCAGAACAGCCATTGCGTGACCTCGACGCGCCCGCGCACGTCGGCGGGCAGGAACTGGCCGGTCTTCTCGGCGAGATAGA
This sequence comes from uncultured Hyphomicrobium sp., assembly GCA_964443205.1. Classification (GTDB taxonomy): domain Bacteria; phylum Pseudomonadota; class Alphaproteobacteria; order Rhizobiales; family Hyphomicrobiaceae; genus Hyphomicrobium_A. The sequence goes on from CAYUBZ010000295.1 coordinate 470, forward strand.
GCAGGATGGCGCCGGATTCGAACACACTGATGGGCGCGCCGCCGTCGGCCGGCGACGTATCGACGATCGCAGGGATGCGGTTGTTGGGCGCAATGCGCAGAAAGTCCGCCTTGAACTGCTCGCCGGTGCCGATGTTCACCGGAATGAGCCGATAGGGGACGCCCGCCTCCTCGAGGAAGATCGTGATCTTGTGACCGTTCGGCGTCGTCCAGTAGTAAAGATCGATCATCGGGTTCCTGCTTCGTTGGCCGGCTCAGCTCTCAACGCGCCGCGTGGGCTTTCCCCTCGCGATCGAGCGCGGCGAAGTCCTCGTCCGACAGCGTGATGTTCACGGCGGCGACGTTCTCCTCCAGATGGGCGACCTTCGAGGTGCCCGGTATGGGCAGCATAACCGGACTGCGCTTGAGCACCCAGGCGAGCGCGATCTGGCTCGGCGCGGCGCCGTGCCGCTTGGCGATGGCGTCCAGCAACGATCCGTCCTTGGCCAGATCGCCGGCCCCCAGCGGAAACCACGGAATGAAACCAATGGCGTTCTGCGCACAATAGTCGAGCACGTCCTCGCTCGCCCGGTCGACGAGGTTGTAGCGGTTCTGCACGGTCGCAACTTGGAAGACCTTGGAGGCCGCCTGGATGTCCTCGACAGAGACCTCGCTGAGCCCGGCATGGCGGATGACGCCGTCGTCGATCAGCTTTTTAATGGCGCCGAACTGCTCGTCGCGCGGAACGCGCGGATCGATGCGATGCAGCTGCCACAGCCCGATCTGCGCGACGCCGAGGCGGAAGCGGCTCGTATGTGCTTGCTGGATCAGATATTCGGGGCGCCCGAGGGGGATCCACCGATCCGGCGCGGTCCGCACCAGACCGGCCTTGGTGGCGATGAGCATATCCGGATAGGGGTACAGCGCCTCGCGAATGAGCTGCTCGGAGACGCCCGGGCCATACGAGTCGGCAGTGTCGATGAAGTTCACGCCGAGCGCGGGCAGGCGTTTGAGCGTGCGGATCGCCTCGGCGCGATTCTCCGGCTCACCCCAGATGCCGCGCCCGGTGACGCGCATGGCGCCGAAGCCGAGCCGGTTGATCTCGATCTCACCGCCGATCTTGAACGTGCCGGACTTGGCGGCATTCGGCTCGGACATGCCCATATCTACCTTTCGCGACGTCACATCGGTCATAGCGCAAAGCTTAGCGAATATTTGGTGTTTCTCGCGTCGCGCAAGGGCGTCGCCGTGCCGAGGCCACTCGCCCGCTATCTCAAGCAGACGAGCGGGCGCTGATGGCGTGCGCCGCTAGCTTTTGGAGCTTCCGGTGCCGGGACAACAGCAGGATTCCCGCGATTGTCGCCGCATAGGCGATCGCCTCGGGGACCGTCGGCCTGTCCCTGTAGCCCAACAGCACGCGCAACAGCCGCCCCACGAAGCTATCGTCGGACAGAAGCCAAGACGTATCCCATAGGGTTACATCGATCGATGTTGGAACGAGGCCCGCATTGGAAAGCTGATGCACGGCTTCCGCGGCGAGACCGGCCGCGAGCATGGTGACCAGCGCTCCCGTCGCCGCGAAGAACCACCGCAGCGGTATGGTCGAAAGCCCGATATAGACCGCAACGGACACGGCCGCGCCGAGCGCAAGGCCTCCGGCGGAGCCGAGCGCCAGATTTGCGGCCGTGTCGGCGTTCTGCAAGATGATGCTGCTCATGAACAACACCGCCTCGCTGCCCTCGCGCATCACCGCGGTCGCGGTTGCAATTCCCAGCACGACGACCGACTGGGCTCCGCCCTCCACCGAGCGGCTGAGATCGCGCAAATGCGCCGTGAGCTCACGCGCGTGATCGGCCATCCACACCACGTGCCAAGTCAGCATCACGACGGCCAACAGCAGAACCGCGGCCGTGAACAGCTCCAGCCCTCGGCCGTCGAACGCCGAGGAGATTTCCGCTGCAAAAATTGCGACAACGATCGATCCTGCGATGCCGGCCAACACGCCGAGCCCGACGGCGCGGGCGCACCCGGGCACACCGCGCGCGGCAGCGAGGATGACGCCGACGATCAGCCCGGCCTCGAGGACCTCGCGGAAAAGGATGACCAGGGCAGCCAGCATCCCGTCACTCCGCCACCAAGACGCCTTTGGCGGTCTCCTCGTGGTATTCCCCCACGAATGGGTAGGAGCCCTTGGCAAGCGGCTTCAAACGGATGATCGCCGTTCCTTTGCCGGCAATGACCTTCTCCACCTGCAGCGACTTGCTTTCGAACTCCTCCGCCGTCGCATCGAGGTTGTTGACCGTGAGCCTGATCGGCGTTCCGGCTGTAACCTTCACTTGCGCTGGATCGAACTTGTGGTCCTTGATCGCAATGCTCGTCTCGGCGCCCTCGGCTGCGTGAGCGGAGATGGCACCTGCACAAAGCGCGGCAGAGCCGATCGCCACAGCCAAGCTTGGACCACGGACGAAATGTCTTATAGAGCTCAGCATGCTTTGGTGCCTCCAAGGATCATTCGAACTCGTAGCCGGCCGTTAGGCGCAGGATGGCGTTCACACCCAAGTACTGCTGCGTCTTGCCCGGGTCGATGGTCAACCCGAGCACGGAGCCGCCCAGGCCGCCATATAACTCGACGCCCAGTGTCAACTTTTCTAGGTCGCAACCTCCAGGTGACGCAAGGTCGCGGGGACGGATCTGAGATCTCAGTTCGCGGCAAATTCCGCTGCTGGCAAATGGCCGAACTGTCATCGGACTGCGAACACGTCTGCTGCCGAAGCGAGAGCCGACTTCAACATTGATGTGATCGCGCTTCTGGGTTGCGAATCCCGGTCAAGCGAATTCAGATAAATCCATGATATGGCGATAAGTTAGCTGGCGGAGAGGGAG
>CAYUBZ010000296.1:0-3320 GCA_964443205.1 uncultured Hyphomicrobium sp.
TGCAGCATGATCAGCCCCGGCACGATGAAGGCGCCGTAGCTCACCCCGTCGACCTCGGCGATGCGCGAGCCGATGGCCGCGCCGAACACGATGAAATAGAGCGAGGTCGAAAGTACCGGCGAGAAGATGGTCTGCATCACGGTGCGAAAGGCGCGCGCCATCTCGTACATGTAGATCGCCTTGACGGCATAGAGGTTCATCGCGCCCCCCGCACCAGATCGACGAAGATGTCCTCGAGCGAGCTTTGCGTCGTGTTGAGGTCGGTAAAGCCGATATCCGCCGCCCGCATGTCGTTGAGAAGCGCCGTGATGCCGGTGCGCTCGGCCCGCGTGTCGTAGGTGAAGGTGAGCTCGCGGCCGTCGGACGAGAGCTCCAGTTTGTGGGCCGCCAGCTCCGGCGGAATGGCGTCCAGCGGATCGTGCAGGTTGAGCACGAGCTGCTTCTTGCCGAGCTTGCGCATCAGCTCGTCCTTGCCCTCGACGAGGATCAGCTCGCCCTTGGCGATCACGCCGATGCGGTCGGCCATCTCCTCGGCCTCCTCGATGTAGTGGGTGGTGAGGATGATGGTCACGCCGGAGCTGCGCAAATCGCGCACGACCTGCCACATCTCCTGGCGCAGCTCGACGTCGACGCCGGCCGTGGGCTCGTCGAGAAAGAGGATTTGCGGCTCGTGCGACAGCGCCTTGGCGATCATCACCCGGCGCTTCATGCCGCCCGACAGCGTCATGATGCGGTTGTCCTTCTTGTCCCACAGCGTGAGGTCCTTGAGCACCTTCTCGATGTGGGCGGGGTTGGGCGGCTTGCCGAACAGGCCGCGTGAGAAGCTCACCGTGTTCCACACCGTCTCGAACATGTCGGCGGTGAGCTCCTGCGGCACCAGGCCGATCAGCGAGCGCACGGCGCGATATTGCGCGCCGATATCCATGCCGGCGACGGTGACGCGCCCGGCCGACGCCGTGACGATGCCGCAGATGATCGAGATCAGCGTCGTCTTGCCGGCGCCGTTGGGGCCCAGCAGCGCGAAGATCTCGCCTGGGCGGATGTCGAGGTCGATGCTTTTGAGCGCCTCGAACCCGGAGGCATAGGTCTTGGACAGACCGGAGACGGAGATGATCGGCGTCATGCTGTGCGGGGTCCTCGCGCCTAGGCCTGAGCCGTCACCCCTTCGGGGCGCGCCCCGCCAGCCATTTCTTGAGGTTCTCGGCCAAGGCACCGGCGCGTTTTAAGGCCCGCTCGCCGGTCGGGTGCGGTGAACGGCGCACGGCTTCTTTGCGCCGCGGCGGCTCGGGGGCCTCCTCCTCTGCCTTCTCGTCGGCACGCGTGGCGTTGGCGACGAGCGACAGGAAGCGGGATGAGTCTCCTTTCGCAAGGAACGGCGCCGCCTCGGCCATCGCCCCGAGCAGCGGCTCCAGCCATTCGTATTCCGCCTTGGCGAAGTCGTGCAGCACGTAGTGCGGCACCACCTCCTTGACGCCCGGGTGGCCGACGCCGATGCGCACGCGGGTGTAGTCGGGCCCGATGTGGGCGGTGATGGAGCGCAGACCGTTGTGGCCGGCGTCTCGGCCCCCCGTCTTCACCTTGACCTTGCCCGGCGCCAGGTCGATCTCGTCGTGGAAGACGTAGACGTCCTCAACCGGGATCTTGAGGAAGCGCTGGGCCTCGCCGACGCTTTGCCCGCTGTCGTTCATGTAGGTCGAGGGTTTCAGGAAGAGCACGCGCTCGCCCGCAAGGCGCGCCTCCGCGGTCTCGCCCTGGAAGCGACGGCGCCAGGCGCCCGCGTCGTAGCGCGCAGCAATCGCCTCCACCGCCATGAAGCCGACGTTGTGGCGGTGGCGCGCGTACTTGGCGCCCGGGTTTCCCAGACCGACGAACAGCTTCATGGGCGGGGCCCCGCGGAAGTGGCGCGGGCGCGCGCCAAATGTGCGCGCCCTTGCATGCGTCCTACTTCTTCTTCTCGCCGCCGGCCTTGGCATCGCCGGCCTTGGCGGCGGCGGGGGCTGCTGCGCCCTTGGCAGCGGGTGCCGCTGCTGCGCCCTTCTCGCCGGGTTTGGCCTCGGCGCCCGCGACCGGTGCCGCTGCAGCACCTTCCTCCGGTACTGCTGCCGCCGCGACCTCTTCCTCTTCCTGCTTCACCGCACCGGCGACGGTGGCGACCGTGAAGTCGCGGTCGCGGATGGTCGGCGTGACCCCTTCGGGCAGCGTGATCGCCGAGATATGGATGGAGCGGCCGATCTCGAGCCCGGTGAGGTCGACCTCGAAGAAGGACGGGATCTTGTCGTAGGGGCAGGTGACCTCGATGTCGTGGCGCACGATGTTCAAGACGCCGCCGCGCTTCAGGCCGGGCGACAGGGCGTCGTTGATGAAGCGCACGGGGACCGCGACGCGGATCAGTCCGTCCTTGCCGATGCGCAGGAAGTCCACGTGGATCGGCTGGTCCTTGATGGGATCGACCTGCAGGTCGCGGGGAATGACGCGGTGCTTCTTGCCCTCCAAGTCGATCTCGAACACGGTCGACGTAAAGTGCCCTTTGAGGACCTGCTTCCACAGCTCGACGTAGTCGAGCGCGATGGTCTCGGGCGGCTTGCCGTCGCCGTAGATGACGGCCGGCACCAATCCTTCGCGGCGGGCTTGGCGTGCGGCCCCCTTGCCGGCACGTGCGCGCGCCGTGGCTTTGAGCTCTGTCGAGTGCTGAGCCATGGCATTGATCTCCAACAAAAAAATGGGCCTTAGGCGGCCCAAAGGCCCGCGCGCGGCCTCCAAGGGTGCCGGGCGGCGTCTCATGCGCGTTGCTTGAGATGGCGCGGGTTATAGCCGCCGGCCTGAGGCTTGGCAATCGCCCCTCGAGGGACCCCCGGGCCCCTATTGACCTTGCCCCCTTTGTGCAGCGGGACGATGATCCGTTCCGATCCCTACCAACGCCGCAGCAAACGGGTGCAGTTTATGGTTCGCAAGGGTGCAAAACGGCGCCCCGCGCCGGAGCAGGACAGGATGATCGTCGAAGCGCTGCGCGGCGTCGGGCGGCCCGTCAGCGCTTACGAGCTGATCGACCGGCTGCGCGAGAAGGCGCTGCTGGCCCCCCAGACCGTCTACCGCTCGCTCGACCGGCTCATCGCCGACGGGCAGGCGCACCGCCTGGAATCGCTCAACGCCTTCGTCGCCTGCCGCCGCCCGAGCCACGAAGGTGCCGTGGTGTTCGCCATCTGCGACGATTGCGGGACGGTCACCGAGTTCGACGAGCCGGCCGCCATCGACCGGCTGCTGGCGTGGGCGAGGAAGGCCAAATTCGCCGTCGACCAGATGACGCTGGAGATCCGCGGCCG
>CAYUBZ010000297.1:0-3316 GCA_964443205.1 uncultured Hyphomicrobium sp.
CTAGAGGACCTCGGGATGCTCCCGAAAGGCCTTTGGAGGACATAGATGGCCAAGACGAGTTCGGTTGAGAAGAACAACAGGCGCCGCCGGTTGGTTGCCCAGTACGCAGAGAAGCGCAAGCGCCTCAAAGAGATCGCCGACGATCTGAAGCGGCCGGCCGAGGAGCGCTTTGCGGCGCGCATCAAGCTTGCCGAGATGCCGCGCAATTCCTCGCCGACGCGGGTGCGCAACCGCTGCGAGATCACCGGCCGCGCGCGCGGCTACTACCGCAAGCTGAGAATGTGCCGCAATCAGCTTCGCGATCTAGCCAGCCAGGGTCTCATTCCCGGCATGACCAAGTCGAGCTGGTGAGGGAACAGAAGCGATGATGAACGATCCCTTGGGCGACATGCTGACGCGGATCCGCAATGCCCAGATGCGGCGGCGTCCGAAGGTGGTGACGCCGGCCTCCAACATTCGCGGGCGCGTCCTCGACGTGCTGGCCGAAGAGGGCTACATTCGCGGTTATACGCGCGTGGAGCAGAAGGGCCTGACCCCGACTTTCGAGATCGAGCTCAAGTACCACAACGGGCAGCCGGCCATTCGCGAGATCAAACGGGTGTCGACGCCGGGCCGGCGCGTCTATAAGCCGGTTCGGGATCTCCCCACCGTCGCCAACGGTCTCGGCGTCGCAATCCTGTCAACGCCCAAGGGCGTGATGTCGGATTCCAAGGCGCGCGAGGAGAACGTCGGCGGAGAGATTCTCTGCTCAATCTTCTAGGTGACGATCACCCGGCGTTGCCGGGAGGCTAAGAGGTTTGGAAACGACCATGTCGCGCATCGGCAAAAATCCGGTCCCTATTCCGTCCAACGTAACGGCGACGGTCTCGGGCCAGGAGGTCAAGGTGAAAGGACCGAAGGGGGAGCTCTCCTTTACGGTGCCCGAGGAGATCAAGGTCGCCAAGACCGACGGCGGCATCGAGGTGACTCCCGCGGAGGAGACCAAGATGGCGCGCGGCATGTGGGGCATGTCCCGCACCATGGTCGCCAACCTGGTGCAGGGCGTGACCGAGGGCTACTCGCAGACGCTGGAGATCCAGGGCATCGGCTTCCGCGCCGCCATGAAGGGCAAGGAGCTGCAATTGAACATCGGCTTCAGCCACGACGTGGTGCACCCGATCCCCCCGGGAGTGGAGGTGAAGGTGGGCGGTGCCAAGCAGGAGATCGTCACGGTGTCCGGCATCGACAAGCAGCTCGTCGGGCAGGTGGCGGCGAACATTCGCGCCTCGCGCCCGCCGGAGCCCTATCAGGGCAAGGGCATCCGCTATAAGGGCGAGTACATCTTCCGCAAGGAAGGCAAGAAGAAGTAAGGACCGGCCATGACGAAGCTTGACGAACAGTTCGACCGCCGCAAAGCCCGCGTTCGCCGCGCGCTGCGCGCGCGCGCGACGGATCGGCCGCGGCTTTCCATCCACCGCTCCTCGAAGCACATCTACGCGCAGGTGATCGACGACGCCGGCGGCAAGACGGTGGCAGCCGCCTCGACGCTGGAAAAGGACGTCAAGGGCGCACTTAAGACCGGCGCCGACAAGGCGGCGGCCGCAGCCGTCGGCAAGCTCATAGCGGAGCGCGCGGTGAAGGCGGGCATCAAGGAGGTCGTCTTCGACCGCGGCGGCTACATCTACCATGGGCGCGTCAAGGCGCTCGCCGATGCCGCCCGCGAGGCCGGCCTCAGCTTTTAGACGAAAGAGGAACTCATCGTGAGACGTCCCCAAGGAAGAGACCGCGGCCGCGATCGCGAGGAGAGCGAGTTCACCGAGAAGCTCGTTCACATCAATCGCGTCGCCAAGGTCGTGAAAGGCGGCAAGCGCTTCGGCTTTGCTGCCCTCGTGATCGTGGGCGATCTGAAGGGCCGGGTCGGCTTCGGCCACGGCAAGGCGCGCGAGGTCCCCGAAGCGATCCGCAAGGCGACCGAGTCGGCCAAGCGTGCGCTCATTCGGGTGCCGCTCAGGGATGCGCGCACGCTGCATCACGACAGCCAGGGACGCCACGGGGCGGGCAAGGTCATCCTGCGCTCGGCGCCTGCGGGCACCGGGATCATCGCCGGCGGCGCCATGCGCGCGGTGTTCGAGATGCTGGGTGTGCACGACGTGGTCGCCAAATCGATGGGCAGCACCAACCCCTACAACGTGGTGCGCGCCACCTTCGATGCGCTCACGCACCAAGAGAACCCGCGCGGCGTCGCGGCGCGGCGCAGCAAGAAGGTGAGCGAGATCGTCTCGCGTCGCCGCGATGGATCGGTGGCCGGCGAGGCTGGCGCCGAGGCGTAATCATCGCCGCGCGCTGCGAGGATGCAGGGGACTATGTGACATGGCTGCCAAGAAGACGGTTACGGTTGAGCAGATTGGAAGCCCGCTCCGCCGGCAAAGCGTTCAGGCCAAGACGCTTGTTGGGCTGGGGCTCGGCAAGATGCACCGCACGCGCACGCTGGAGGACACCGCGGCCGTGCGCGGCATGATCAACAGTGTCGGCCATCTCGTACGCATCGTCGACGAGACGGCGGCCAAGAAAGCTTAAGGGAGCGCCGGTTCGATGCGGCTCAACGAGATCAAGGACAAGGCCGGCGCCCGCAAGTTCCGCGTGCGCATCGGGCGCGGAATCGGCTCCGGCGTCGGCAAGACCGGCGGGCGCGGCGGCAAGGGTCAGACGGCGCGCTCGGGCGTCGCCATCGGCGGATTCGAGGGCGGCCAGATGCCGCTGCATCGGCGCCTGCCCAAGCGCGGCTTCACCAAGTGGCGGCGCAAGGACTACAACGAGATCAACATCGGCGTTCTGCAGCAGGCGATCGACGACAAGCGCCTCGATGCCTCAAAGCCTGTGGACGTGGCGAGCCTGGTCGCCTCCGGCGTGCTGCGCCGCGCCAAGGACGGCCTGCGTCTGCTCGGCAACGGCGAGATCAAGGCCAAGCTCGCATTGACGGTGGACCACGCATCGGCCTCGGCCAAGACGGCGATCGAGAAGGCGGGCGGATCGATCAAGCTGATCGAGAAGAAGGTATTGCCGGCGGACGAGATCAAGAGGAAGAAGACGGAGGCCAAGAAGGGCAAGTCGGCTAAGAAGCCGGCAGGGAACAAGGACGAGGCATAGGCTTTCGCGAGACGCCGGTTGCCGCCGGACGGCGGTTTGCTGGCGGCGTTGCCGGGCCCGGCATAGCCTCCCATCTTAGCCGAGGGGGCATTGGACGGGCGAAGCGCGCCGCAAGGGGCGCGAAGGTCGGGAGAGACGAACCATGGTATCCGCTGCCGAGCAGCTTGCCGCCAACCTGAACTTCGGCGCC
>CAYUBZ010000298.1:0-3288 GCA_964443205.1 uncultured Hyphomicrobium sp.
GACCGCGACCGTATAGTCTCCCCCTGACGTTATCCGCGAACGGGGCCCGGCTCGCATGCACATCTTGTGGCGTGGCGACATCCTCCAGAGGTTGCGGCTCATCTCCGGGCTCATCCTGTTCGCGTTCGTGGCGACGCACTTCCTCAATCACGCGCTGGGGCTGTTCAGTCTCGAGTGGATGCAGAGCGTGCAGCAGTGGCGCTGGGCGGTGACGCGGTCGTGGCCCGGCACGATCATTCTGCTGGGCGCGCTCCTCACCCACATGGGGCTCGCGCTCTACAAGCTGGCGGCCCGCGCCAATTTTCGGCTGCCGCGCTGGGAGGCCGTGCAACTGGCGCTTGGGCTTGCAATTCCCTTCCTGCTCTTGCCGCACATCGTCAACACGCGCATCGCCCATGTCTTTTTCGGCGTGAACGACATCTATGTCTACGAGCTCGCCCGGCTGTGGCCGGCCAGCGCGCTCACGCAGAGCCTGCTTCTGGTCATCGTGTGGGTGCACGGCTGCATCGGTCTGCATTTCTGGCTGCGGCTCTATGCGCCGTATCGGCGCGCCATGCCCGTGCTGCTGGCGCTCGCCATCGTGGTGCCGCTTGCGGCACTTGGCGGCTTCATCGTGGCCGCCAGCGGTGTCGCCTCCGCGATCGAGGTCCCGAGGGTCTTCGACAATCTCAAGGAGCTGACGCATTGGCCGAGTGACGCCGACGGCGGCAAGCTGGCCTGGCTGAGGACGCTGGTGCGCATCGAGTTCGCAGGGCTGCTCGCCGTCGTCGCCGCCTGTATTGCGTGGGCCTATGGGGCGCGCCTCGCCGGCCCCAAGGTGACGATCGCCTACTCGGGCGGCCCCACCATCAAGGTGCCGCAGGGGCCGACGCTTCTGGAGATCAGCCGCGCATCCAAGGTGCCGCACGCCTCCGTCTGCGGCGGGCGCGCGCGCTGCTCCACTTGCCGGGTGCGCATCGACCGAGGTGCTGCGACGCTTCCCGCGCCGGCTTTCCCCGAGATTGTGACGCTCGGCTCGATCGGCGCGCCGCCCAACGTGCGCCTCGCCTGTCAGATCCGCCCCACGGGCACGCTGATGGTGACGCGGCTCTTGCGGGCGTCGACCACGGGGCCAGAGGCCGCCGAGCTCGAGGAGGCCGATGGGGCGGGCGTGGAGAAGTCGCTCGCCGTCATGTTCGTCGACTTGCGCGACTTCACGCGCTTTTCCGAGAAGCGCCTGCCGTTCGACGTCGTTTTCGTCCTCAACGAGTTCTTCGCCGTCATCGGTGCTGCCATCGCCGAGCACGACGGCTGGATCGACAAATACCTGGGCGACGGGCTCCTCGCCGTGTTTGGGCAGAGCTCGGGAATCGAGGTCGGGTGCCGTCAGGCCTTGCGAACGGTGCGCGCCATCGACCTGGCGCTCGACCACTTCAACGCCAAGCTGGAGGCCGAGCTGGGGCGCCCGCTGCACGTCGGCATCGGCATCGACGCCGGCCCGCTGCTGCTGGGACGTATCGGCTATGGCGAGGCGGTGGACTTCACCGTCATCGGCAATGCGGTCAACGTTGCGAGCCGGCTGGAGGCGCTCTCCAAGGAGAAAGGCTTCCAGGTCATGCTCTCGCGCGAGGTCGCGCGCCAGGCTGGCTGGGAGCCGTCAGCGGAGTTCACGATGCAGCTTTCGGTGCGCGGCGTCGCCGAGCCGGTCGAGGCGATCGGCATCGCGCGCGGCCGCGACCTGCCGGCCAGCATCCTCGTCACCTCCGACGGCGAAGAGGAAAGGCCCACGGCGTGGACCATGGGCCTTTGGGGTGGCGGTTAAGGCAGGCGCCGGGACGCGACGCTGCGCTGCTCACTTCTCGCAGGGGAACGTCACGACCATGTCGACGTAAGGGACGTCCATCCGACACTTGCCGCCATCCAGCTTCTTCACGTTCAAGGCCTCGGCGATCTTGGCGATGGCCTTGCCGTCGTGCTTGCGGCCCTTGTCGGCGGTGTCGGTGTCGGTGTCCTCTTCGTCCTTGGTCGCCGTCGCGGGCTTTTCGGTCTTGGGCTCGCTCTTGGCGTCCTTGACCTTCGCTTGCGTCTTAGCGGGCGCGGTTGCGGCGGTCTGGGGCTTGTCCTTCGCAGCGGGCGCCTCGGCGGCAGTGCCGGCCTTGGAGCACTTCTGCAGCTCGGCGGGTGCGCGCTTCCAGGTCATGGATTCGCTTAGCCATTTGGTGCCGGCGTAGCCGAGGACGACCATCTTGTCGCCCGCCGGCGTCAGCTCGACGTCGAACTTCTCGTCCCGATCCGGATCGTAGATCCAGCCGTGGTCCCACTTGCCGCCGCCGATCGCCTTGAGGTCGCCGATGATCTGCTCGCCGCAGGTCGAGGCATTCTTCGCGTCCTTGAGCCACGCAATGTGGCCGCACAGCTTGTCGCCGCATTCGGTGATCTCGACGGCGCCGCGGCCGGTGTGGTCGATCCACATCCCAATGGGAGTTTCTTCGGCGCGCGCCGCGCCGGCTGACAGCACGACGGCAGCGATGGCGGCCGCCTGCAGGGCTAGTGCGTTGATGCGCATAGGTCACCTTTCGAAATGTTATCGGGCCTCGGTGAGGATAAATCACACGTTCAACGCAGGAGGACCGGCAAGCGTTCATCCTGCGTGGCGCCACAATCGTCCAGACAGAAGTATGAGGCTGTTCCCGGCGGAACAATGGCCCAAATGGCCGCGCTCGGAGACCCGCTAATCCTTCACGAACGTAGTGGCGCTCAGACCCGCCGTGGGGCCGTCCTTGGCCGGGGCATAATAGTGAACGTGGCTAAGCATCTTGTTCGTCTGTCCGCTCCAGGCATGCACGCGCATTTTGCCCTCATCCCACGTCTCGTCGGCCGGGCGGCCCAGCAATCCGACGATTTGTTTGAGAACCGCGTCCCCGGGGTCGGTCGCCGGAAACAGCAGCGAGCAGGCGACGCTCGTCGATTTGGCGAAGGCGGGAACCTGTTTCTTGAAGGTCGCGTCGGGCTTGGTCCGCGCCGCCGTCAGGACGTACTCGGCCCCGAAATCGTGAAAGCGCCAGGCATGCAGCGTCTCGGCCGGCACGGCGGGCTGGTATTGCTCGAGCTCCTCGCCTGTGATCTGCGCAAACTCGCCGAAGCCGGCGGCTTGCGTGACGCCGTCGAGATCGGGAAGCTGGCTCAAGCAGTAAATGTTGAACATCGACACGATGCGGGCCGGCCCTTTCTCCTTGGGCAGCCCTTGGGCGTCGAGGGAACCTGAGAGCGCCAGCGCGCCTGCGAGCAGAAAGGAAAAGCGTCTCGCGT
>CAYUBZ010000299.1:0-3268 GCA_964443205.1 uncultured Hyphomicrobium sp.
ACGAGGCGAGGCCGAAGAACCTCCCCGTAAACAACCTCAGAGAAAGTGAAACGACGATGCGACACAAGAAGCTGGGCCGGCGCTTCAGCCGCGACAGCGGCCACCGCCAGGCCATGTTCTCCAACATGGCGGCCGCCCTCATCCGTCACGAGCAGATCGTGACGACGCTCCCCAAAGCCAAAGACCTGAAGCGCGTGATGGACAAGTACATCACGCTCGCCAAGCGTGGCGACCTCAACTCGCGCCGCCTCGCCGCCAGCCGCCTGCGCGACGAGGATATGACGAAGAAGCTCTTCGACACGCTGGCGCCCCGCTACAAGGATCGCGCCGGCGGCTACACGCGGGTGTTGAAGGCGGGCTTCCGCTACGGCGACAGCGCGCCGCGTGCCGTGATCGAGCTCGTCGACCGCGATACCTCCGTCAAGGGCAAGGAGGACCGGGAGCGGCACGCGGCCTCGGCGGCAGCAGCGGAATCGGAAGCCTGATCGCCCGCTAGCTGCGCGACGACGCCCTGGCGTTTGCCGCGGCGTGGCGCTAATCCTTTTCGACGTGCTGGGCAAGACGTTGGCCCCGGAGTGGGCTTGACGCCGCGACGCAATGCCCTCGCGACGGGGAGGAATGGCTATGCCCACGCAGAAGGTTCTGGTCACGGGGGCTTCGGGCTTCATCGCCAAGCACTGCATCGCCGAGCTGTTGCGCCGCGACTTCGCCGTGCAGGCGACGCTGCGCAACCTCGCTCGGGCCGACGAGGTGCGCCGGAGCGTGGCTCAAGCCGGCGCTGACGCCAGCGCGGTCGAGTTCGTGAGTGCCGACCTCTTGAGCGACGAGGGGTGGGGGCAAGCCATGCAGGGCTGCACCTACGTCCTGCACGTCGCCTCACCCTTCCCCTTGGCCGAGCCGCGCCACCCCGACGACGTGATCCGTCCGGCACGCGAGGGTGCGCTGCGCGTGCTCGGCGCCGCGCGCGACGCCGGCATCAAGCGCGTCGTCATGACCTCCTCGATCGTTGCCATAGACCTGCCCTGGCCGGAGGCGCCGCTCGGGCATGTCTTCACCGAGGCCGACTGGACCAATCCGGAACGGCCGGACATCACCACTTACATCAAATCCAAGACGCTCGCCGAGCGCGCCGCCTGGGACTTCGTCAAGAGCGAGAGCGCAGCGCCGGAGCTCGCGGTCGTAAACCCGGCCTTCGTTCTCGGCCCCGCGCCCGACCCCGACCTCTCGACCTCGCTGGAGGTGCTGCGACTGATGGGGATCGGCGCCTATCCAGCTGCGCCCAAAGTCGGATTTCCCATCTCGGATGTACGCGACGTGGCGATCACGCATGCGCTGGCGCTGACGAACCCCAAGGCCGCGGGCGAGCGTTTTCTCTCCGCCAACGGCTTCTTGCGCCTCTACGAAATCGGTCAGCTGCTGGCTCAGATGCTGCCGGACCTCAAGCGCAAGGTGCCGAAGTTCGAGTTGCACGACTTTGCGGTGCGCGCCATGGCCTTGTTCGACAAGCGGCTCCGGGCTGTGCTTCCCGAGCTCGGCCATCCGCGCCCCATCTCGAACGCCAAAGCGCACCAGGTGCTGGAGCAGTCGTTCCGCTCGCCGCAAGAGGCGGTCAAGGGCGCCGCCGCGAGCTTGCGGGCGCTGCATGTCATCTAACGGCTTGCGGGGACCCCGTGCCCTCTTGCGGCCTTGCGGTCGCGCAATGGTCGCCGCGAAAAGCGCGGTTTGTCGCGGGCTCGTGCCGAGCGCCTGCGCCAGGCTTTCTCGCCCGGCGCGGCTGGCCTATAGAGGAGCCCGGTGGCGCCATGTGTAATAGGAGTTGAAATAGAGAGCATGATGAGCTTGCCGAGGGGTCTGGTCTTCGCGTGCGGTGCCGTCGTCGCTGCCGGCTGCGCGGTTCTAATCGGATTGAGTGGGCCGGCGCAGGCCCAGCGGCGCGAGGTTCCGCCCTCCCGCGCCGCCCTGCAGTATTCCTACGCGCCCATCGTGAAGAAGGCGGCCCCCGCCGTCGTCAACGTCTACGTGCGCTCACGCGTGCGCACCTTCGCCTCGCCCTTTGCCAACGATCCCTTCTTCCAGCAGTTCTTTGGCGGGGGCTTCGGTTTGCCGCGCGAGCGCATCCAGAGCTCGCTGGGATCGGGGGTGATCATCAGCCCCGACGGGGTGATCGTCACCAATACACACGTGGTCAAGGGCGGCACCGAGACCAAAATCCGCGTGGCCCTCACCGACAAGCGCGAGTTCGACGCGCGCATCGTCGCCCAAGACGACAAGACGGATCTCGCCGTGCTCAAGATCGAAGGCGGCAATGGCAGCTTTCCGTTTCTCCAGTTCGCCGATTCCGACAAGCTGGAGGTGGGCGACATCGTGCTTGCCATCGGCAACCCGTTTGGCGTGGGCCAGACCGTGACGAGCGGCATCATCTCCGCGCTCACGCGCACCGAGATGGCCCAATCCGAAAGGCAGGTGTTCATCCAGACCGATGCCGCCATCAATCCCGGCAACTCCGGCGGGGCGCTCGTCGACATGGCGGGCAAGCTGGTCGGCATCAACACCATGATCTTCTCGCAGTCGGGCGGTTCGGTGGGCATCGGCTTCGCAATCCCCTCCAACCTGGTGCGTCTCTACGCCGACAACGCGATCGCGGGGCGCAAGATCGAGCGGCCTTGGATCGGCGCGCAACTCGAGACCGTCACGCGCGAGTTGGCGGCGGGGCTGGGGCTCGAGCGCATTTCCGGTGCCGTCGTCGTGCGCTTGACAGACAACGGTCCGGCGCACAAGGCCGGCCTGCAGCTTGGTGACGTGATCACCAACGTCGACGGCTTCGAGGTCGGTGACGCCCATTCCGTCTATTACCGCTTGACCACACGCGGCATCGGCAACCAGAGCCGCCTGCGCGTCATCCGCAAGAAGCAGTTGGTCGAGATCGCTCTGCCGCTTCTCGAAGCGCCCAAGCCCGGCCCCGACGACGTGCGCAACCTGTCCGGCAATCATCCCTTCGACGGCGCGCGCGTGTCGAACATCCTGCCGAGCGTGGCCGATGAGCTCAATCTCGACGAGACCGAAGGCGTCGTCATCGTGGCGGTGCGCTCAGGCGGCGTGGCGGCACGGCTCGGTTTCCAGCCCGGCGATATCATCCTGCAGGTCGGGCGCACCAAGATTACCGACGTCGTCACGCTCGATAAGATCACGCGCGAGCCGCAGCGCACCTGGCGCGTCTCCATCAAGCGAGCGGGACGCGTGATGCAGCTCCAGCTCTCCGGTTGAACCA
>CAYUBZ010000300.1:0-3262 GCA_964443205.1 uncultured Hyphomicrobium sp.
CCGCTTCTCGCTCGACGGGCTCGGCGGGTATGAGAGCATCACGGTTCCGAGCACGATCGGCGGTCTCACGGTCATCGACCCGCATGACGATCACCTCTTCGGAGAGGTCGATCTGGCTTACTACCCGATCGACGATCTCAGGCTTTACGGCGGCTATCGCTACGTCAACGAGACGAGCCTGGGCGGCGCCGGCGTGGAGTACCTGATGCGCGCGCACGATTCGCCGATCTCGATTTTCGCCAAGGCCGATTTCGGCGACGATGCGTACAACCGCATCACCGGCGGCTTGCGGTTCTATCTCGGCCCCAATCCCGACAAATCGCTCATTGCGCGTCACCGCACCGAGGATCCCGAGAACTACACGCCGAAATTCCCCGACCTGACGACGCAAAGCGTGCTGGTGCCGGTAGCGCCACTCGTACCTGATGATGAAGAGGAATGACCTGCAGCCGATTGCATCGGCCTGATACTCAGCGCCGGTCTCCGCTGGCGAGCAGGCGCTCCAGGAAGGCCGAGTAGCGCGACATGCTGAAACAGAAGATCCAGAAGATCACGCCGGCAAAGAAATAACCCGTCGCCGCCGTCTGGGCTGAGAACCACTTGGCGTCGGCCGAGACCGACTGCTGCACGATGCCGAGCAGGTCGAACAGCCCGATGATCAGCACCAGGCTCGTGTCCTTGAACAGCGCGATGAACGAGTTGACGATGCCGGGGATGACGAGCTTCAGCGCCTGCGGCAGCACGATCAGCCCCATCTTCTGCGGGTAGGAGAGGCCCAGCGCATCGGCCGCCTCGTACTGCCCGCGCGGGATCGCCTGCAGGCCGCCGCGGATCACCTCGGCCAGATAGGCAGCCGAGAACAGCGCCACGCCGATCAGCGCGCGCAAGAGCTTGTCGAAGGTCACGTCGGGCGGCAGGAACAGCGGCAGCATCACCGAGGCCATGAACAGCACGGTGACCAGAGGCACGCCGCGCACGAACTCGATGAAGCCGATCGACACCCAGCGCACGATCGGCAATTCGGAGCGCCGCCCCAGCGCCAGCAAGATGCCGATGGGGAAGGAGGCGGCGATGCCGACTGACGCCACCACCAGCGTCAGGAACAGCCCGCCCCACAACTGCGTCGGCACGTGCGGCAGCCAGAGGATGCCGCCGGTCACCAGCACGAACCCGACGATGGGGAACACGATGAGCAAATAGATCGACAGCCACAGCTTGCCGGGTATGCGCGGGATCATCAGCGGCACCAGGCCGGCAAGCGCCAGCACATACGTCAGGTTGATGCGCCAGCGCTCCGCATCCGGATAGCGCCCGTACATGAAGAGCCCGAACTTGTGCGTGATGAACGGCCAGCAGGCGCCGGCGCCCGGCTGGTTGCAGGCGGCCCCGTCGTCGCCAAAGAAGATGGCGCTGAGCAGCGCCCAATCGAGGAAGCGCACGGCGACCAGCCAGATGACGGCCAGCGAAAAAAGCGTCAGGACCGTGTTGCCCCACGTCGAGAAGAGGTTGGCGCGCAGCCAGTCGATCCGCGTGTTGAGTGCCCTGTGCGCCATTACCGCTCCACCAGCGCCATGCGCGCGTTGAACCAGTTCATGCCCAAGGCGGTAAGCAAGCTGATCCCGAGATAGACGCCCATGGTGATCAGGATCACCTCGACCGCCTGGTTGGTCTGATTGAGGACCGTCCCGGCAAACACCGAGACGAGGTCGGGATAGCCGATCGCCACCGCGAGCGAGGAGTTCTTGGTGAGGTTCAAATACTGGTTGGTCAGCGGCGGGATGACGACGCGCATGGCCTGCGGGATGACGACAAGCCGCTGGATTTGCCAGGGGCGCAGGCCGAGCGCGGCGGCCGCCTCCTTCTGGCCGCGCGGCACCGCCTCGATACCTGAGCGCACGATCTCGGCGATGAAGGCCGCGGTGTAGAGCGTGAGGCCCAAGAGCAGCGCCATCAGCTCCGGCAGCAGCACCATGCCGCCGTCCAGATTGTAGCGCCCGAGCGTCGGGACCTCGAAGGCGAGCGGCATGCCGAGCGCGAAGAACATCAGCAGCGCGGGAACGATGACGGCGGCGAGCCCGTACCAGATGGCCGGCACCTGCTCTCCCGTCGCGAGCCGCTTGCGCTTGGCCCACACGCCGATCGCCACCGCACCGGCGATTCCGGCCAGCAGCGCCACGATCACCGCGCCCAGGCCCGGCTGCCACAGCGGCGCCGGGAGATAGATCCCGCGATCGGTCACGCCGATCCCCAACGGCAGCCGGAAATTCGCTTGCGGCGCAGGCAACGAGATCAGCAGCGTGAAATACCAAGCGAGCAGCTGCAGAAGCAGCGGCACGTTGCGCACGATCTCCACGTAGACGGTGGCAAGCTTTTGCACCAGCCAGTTCGACGACAGGCGCCCAAGACCGATGATGAAGCCCAAGATCGTCGCCAGCACGATGCCGATGGCGGCGACCAGCAGCGTATTGGTGAGCCCCACCCAGAACACGCTCCCGTAGGTCGAGGTGCTCGAATAGGGAATGAGCGTCTGCGAGATGTCGAAGCCCGCCGGGCGCCCCAGAAAGCCGAAGCCGGTGGCGATGTTCTGCGCTCTCAGGTTCGCCGCCGTGTTGAGCGCGATCTCGATGAAGAGCGCCGCTACGCCAACGAGCAGTGCCACCTGGAAGATGAGCCCGCGCGTCTTGGGGTCGTAGAGCCAGTCGAGTCTCATCAGCGACCGGGCGAATTTTGTGCGCGCGCTCGTCATCCCCCTGGCGCTCCCCTAGCGGATCGGGGGCGCGTAGTGCAGCCCGCCGTCTTTCCAGAGCCGGTTGTAGCCGCGCTCGATGCCGAGCCGCGAGCCCTTGCCGAGGTTGCGCTCGAACGACTGGCCGTAGTTGCCCACTCCCTTGATGATCTGATAGGCCCAGTCGTTGTCGAGACCGATGCCACGCCCGAACTCGCCCTCGGCGCCGAGCAGGCGCCGGATCTCCGGATTGGCGGAGCTGAGCATCTCATCGACGTTTGCTTGGCCGACCCCCAACCCCTCCGCGTTGAGCCACGCAAACAGCGTCCACTGCACGAGGTTCTCCCATTGACTATCGCCCTGGCGCACCGCCGGCCCGAGCGGCTCCTTGGAGATGACCTCGGGCAGCACGATGTTGGCGTCGGGATCGGCGAACTTGATGCGCTGCGCATAAAGCCCGGAGCTGTCGGTGGTGTAGGCGTCGCAGCGCCCCAGGTTGTAGGCGGAGATCGCCTCCTCGTTCTTCTCGAACACCAC
>CAYUBZ010000301.1:0-3244 GCA_964443205.1 uncultured Hyphomicrobium sp.
GCGCCGAAGTCCTTGCCGTAGAGCAGCACGTTGCGCATCACGCGCGTGTTGGCGATGCTCGACTTGCCGTTGGTGAAGGCGATGGCGCCGGCCCGCTTGAGCAAGCCGATCTCCGTCATCTCCTCGCCCTTGAGGCCCTTGGTCATGGCCGCCATGGTGTGCACGTGCACGATGGCGTTGTCGCGGGCGCGCCTCTGAATGAAGTCGACGAGCGCCACCTGGTCGATGACCGGGTCGGTCTCGGGCATGACGACGATGGTGGTGACGCCGCCGGCGGCGGCCGCGTTGCTCGCGGTCTTCAAGGTCTCGCGGTGTTCAAAGCCCGGCTCTCCGGTGAACACCTGCGCGTCGATCAGCCCCGGCGCCAGCACGTGTCCCTTGCAGTCGACGACGTCGACGCCTTCGGGTGCGTTGCGCCGCAGATGCGGGCCGATGTCGGCGATCTTGCCGTCCTTGACGAGGAGGCCGCCCGGCTCGTCGCGGTTCGACGCCGGATCGACGAGGCGGGCATTGATGAAGGCGGTGGCGGCCGTCTGCTTGGCGCCGGCGCCGGTCCTCTTTGCGGTCATGGCGGGCGCGTTCATCGTTTTGGCAGGTTCCTGGCCAGCGCCTCGAGCACGGCCATGCGCACCGCAACGCCCATCTCCACCTGCTCGCGGATGACGGAGCGCGAGTTGTCGGCGACGGTCGAGGCGATCTCCACGCCGCGGTTCATCGGGCCGGGGTGCATGACGATGGCATCGGGCTTGGCGCGGGCGAGCTTCTCGTCGTCGAGCCCGAAGAAATGGAAGTACTCGCGCGTCGAAGGCACGTACGACCCCTCCATGCGCTCGCGCTGCAGGCGCAGCATCATGACGACATCGGCGCCTTCGAGGCACTTCCACATGTCGGTGAAGACCTCCGCACCCAGCCGCTCAGGCGCGGCCGGCAGCAGTGTCGAGGGCGCGGCGATGCGCACGCGGGCACCCAGCGTGTTGAGCACGATGATGTTGGAGCGGGCGACGCGTGAGTGCAGCACGTCGCCGCAGATCGCAACCGTCAGGCCGCCGACGCGGCCCTTGGCGCGGCGGATGGTGAGCGCATCGAGCAGCGCTTGCGTGGGGTGCTGATGGGCGCCGTCGCCGGCGTTGACCACCGAGCAGTCGATCTTCTGCGACAGAAGCTCGACGGCGCCGGCCGAGTGATGGCGCACGACGATGATGTCGGGGCGCATGGCATTGAGCGTCATGGCCGTGTCGATGAGCGTCTCGCCCTTCTGCACCGAGGAGGTGGGGACGTTCATGTTCATGACGTCGGCGCCGAGCCGCTTGCCCGCCATCTCGAACGAGCTTTGCGTTCTGGTCGAGGCTTCGAAGAAGAGATTGATCAGCGTGCGCCCGCGCAGCACGTCGCGCATCTTGCCGGACTGACGGTTGGCGTCGGCGGCATGATCGGCGAGGTCGAGAAGGAAATTGATCTCTGGTGCGCCGAGCCCCTCGACGGTGAGGAGATGGCGGTGCGGGAAGTGCAGGGCCTCGACTTTGGCAACGGCGCTGGTCATTAAAGGCGTTTGTATAGGCAGAGTCTCCCTTTCCGGCAAGTCGGGCCTGCAATCCTCCTCTGAGCCTCCCCCCGGCTTCGGTCGTGGAAATTGCTAACCATGCGCTCAGCCCTAGGCCAAAACGCGCTACAAGGGCTGCATGGCCGGGCTTTTCACGACGCATGAGGTGTTCAATCAGCCGCCTCCCTTCGAGGACGTGAACCTGTTCACATCCGATTTGGGCCTGAAGGACGTGGTGGTGCGGGAAGGCGGCGGGGCGGCAAATGAGGCGCTCAGCGCCTTCGGCGGCATCGCCGGCAGTGCCGAGGCGTTCGAGCGCGGGCGGCTCGCCAACGAGCATCCGCCCCGTCTGGAGACGCATGACGCCCAAGGCCGGCGCCGCGACACCGTCGTTTTCCACCCCGCCTACCACGCGCTGATGCAGACGAGCTGCGGCCAGGGCCTGCACAGCTCGGTGTGGGCGCATCTGGCCGATGGGGGCCATGCGCGCCGCCCCGGCGCCCACGTGATGCGGGCGGCGGCCTTCTACATGGCGGCGCAGATGGAAGCGGGTCATTGCTGCCCCATCACCATGACCAACGCGGCCGTGCCGGTGCTGCTGCTGCAACCGGAGCTGGCGGAAGCGTGGATCCCCAAGATCCTGCCCTACCGCTACGACCCGAGCTTTGCGCCGGCCGCCGAAAAATCCGCCGTCACGCTCGGCATGGGCATGACGGAGAAGCAGGGCGGCACCGATGTGCGCGCGGCGACGACCAAGGCCGAGCTTGCCGGCGCCGGCGGTCCGGGCGCGGAGTACATCGTCACCGGGCACAAGTGGTTCATGTCGGCACCGATGTCGGACGCCTTCCTGGTGCTGGCGCAGGCGCCGCAGGGGCTCACCTGCTTTTTGATGCCGCGCGTCCTCCCCGACGGCAGCATAAACGCGCTGCACTTCCAAAGGCTCAAGGACAAGCTCGGCAATCGCTCGAACGCGTCCTCGGAGGTCGAGTTTCACGGCGCGCATGCCTGGGCGATCGGCGAGGAGGGGCGCGGGGTCCCCACCATCATCGAGATGGTGACCTACACGCGGCTCGATTGCGCGGTTGCGTCCGCCGGGCTGATGCGGCTGGCGCTCGCCAACGCCATCCATCACGCCGAGCACCGCACCGTCTTCCAGAAGAAGCTCATCGACCAGCCGCTGATGGGCCAAGTGCTGGCCGACCTGGCGCTCGACGTGGAGGCGGCGACCGCACTCTCCTTCCGGCTCGCCCGCTCCTTCGACCGCGCCTCCGATCCGCGCGCGGGCGCCTGGCGCCGCCTGATGACGCCCGTGACCAAGTACTGGGTGTGCAAGATCGCGCCGGCGCTTGTTGCCGAGGCGATGGAGTGCCTCGGCGGCGGCGGCTACGTCGAGGCGGCGCCGCTGGCGCGCCTCTATCGCGAGGTGCCGGTCAACGCGATCTGGGAAGGCTCGGGCAACGTGATGGCGCTCGACGTGATGCGCGTGCTGCAGCGCGAGCCCGACGCGGTCGCCGCGGTGATGGAGGAGCTGGGCCTGGCCGCCGCCGAGGACGCTCGCCTGCGCCACGCCCATGAGCGCATCGAAAGCCTGCTGCACGAGCCCGTGCTGCTCGACAAGCGCGGCCGCGCGCTCGTGGAGGCGCTGGCCGTTCTCGCCGCGGGATCGATCCTCAAGGCGCAGGCACCGGCGGCGATCGCCGATGC
>CAYUBZ010000302.1:0-1932 GCA_964443205.1 uncultured Hyphomicrobium sp.
AGGGCAGCGGCATGCGGACAATGATGTGAGGCGCTGATGTCTGTTGTCACCATCGAGAACGCCGGCAAGGACTACAGCGGTCATATCGTGCTGGAGGGGATCAATCTCACCCTTCCGCAAGGGAAATGCTTGGCACTGATCGGCCACAATGGTGCGGGCAAGACGACGCTGATGAAGCTCGTCCTCGGTCTTATTCACCCCACCTCCGGGCGCATCGAAGTGCTGGGCGTCGACCCGGCGAGTGCCGACAAGTCCTTCCGGCAACAACTCGGTTTCTTGCCGGAGAACGTTGCCTTTCATGAGGAGCTGACCGGCGCCGATACGCTCGCCTTCTATGCACGTCTGAAGGGCCTCTCCACGACATGCTGCCCCGCACTGTTGGAGCGGGTTGGGCTGTCGTCCGCGGCGATGCGCCGGGTGCACACCTACTCCAAGGGGATGCGACAGAGGCTCGGCCTGGCGCAGGCGCTGCTCGGGACGCCGAAGCTGTTGCTGCTGGACGAACCGACGACCGGCCTCGATCCTGTCTTACGTCACGAGTTCTTCCAGGTCATACGTCAGCTCACGGCGACCGGCACCACCGTCATTATCTCCTCGCACATCCTGACCGAGCTCGAGGCGCGCACGGACCTTGCAGCCATCATGCGCGAGGGGCGCCTCGTCGCCTTTGGCGATCTCGATAGTCTGCGACGCGAGGCAGGCTTGCCCGTCACTGTCCGCGCGACGGGAGATGCCAAGGCCATCGCACATCGCCTCAACGGCTCGTTCGCGCGGACCATCCTTGCCGATGAGCGCGCCATCGATATTGACTGCTCTGCCTCGCAGAAGATGGGGCTGCTACGCACACTTGCAAGCTTCGGCGACGTCTGCGCCGATCTGGAAATTCGCCCGCCCAGTCTCGACGATCTCTATCTGCATTATAGCGGCCGCCCCATCTCGTCGGCTTCCGAGCAAGGAGAGGGCACATGAGCCCTATCGTCACCTTCGCCGCCAAGGAATTTCGCGACGGGCTCCGCAACAAGTGGATTGCCGGCGCCACCCTGCTTCTGGCCGCGCTCGCCTTCGCCCTGACGTTCCTGGGCTCCGCGCCGACCGGTCTTCTCGACGTGAAGCCGCTTGCAGTGACGGTCGTCAGCCTGTCGAGCCTCACGATCTTCCTCATTCCGTTGATCGCCCTGCTGCTCGGGTACGACGCCATCGTCGGCGAGGCCGAGCGCGGCTGCCTGCTTCTGATGCTCACCTATCCCGTCTCGCGCCTGGAGATCATTCTAGGAAAGTTTCTCGGGCACGCGGCGATCTTGGCGTTTGCGGCAATCGTCGGTTATGGAGTGGCCGGCGCCGCGGTGGCCTGGACGGGCGGCGGCGACGCCGAGAGCTGGCGCGCCTTCGCAGGCCTCATCCTGACCACGGTTCTTCTGGGCTTGGCGTTCCTGGCGCTTGCCTATCTCATCAGTGTTCTCGTCACTGAGCGCAGCACCGCCGCCGGCCTCGCCGTCGGCGTATGGCTGCTTTTCGTCATCGTCTACGACGTCGCCCTGATGGGCGCGCTCGTCGCTAGCAAGGGCCGGATCGGAGCCGAGATTTTTCCCAGCCTGCTGCTGCTCAATCCGGCCGACGTCTATCGCCTGTTCAATCTCACCGCCTTCGAAAACGTCCGCAAGCTCTCGGGAATGGCCGGGCTGTCTGCCGCGGTACATTTTGCGCCAGCCGTTCTGCTTGCCGTTCTCGTGGCCTGGACCGCCGTGCCGCTTGCCTTGGCGGCAAGCGTGTTCGCAAGGAGGGAAGTGTGAGCGCGCGACGCCTTGGCATCCTCGGTCTTCTCCTCATCTTGTCCGGTTGCGGCGAGAGCACCGTTGCGGTCGCGCCGCAACCGAGGGAGCCCGATTCCCATGCGATCGGCCATTACTGCCGCATGACGTTGACGGAGCACGT
>CAYUBZ010000302.1:2032-3224 GCA_964443205.1 uncultured Hyphomicrobium sp.
GTGCCCTTCAAAGAGCGCGCGCGGGCGCAAGCCTTCGCAAAGGAGTTCGGCGGCCGCATCGTCGACTACGGGGAAGCGCTGGCCCTGATGCCCGAGGCGCCGCCCGTATTGCCCAACGAAGGAGGCACGCAATGACCGCGCGAGGCGCATTTCGTCACGGGCTGACGCGCCGCCGCTTTGTCAGCGTCTTGGCAGCAACAAGTATCGCGCCGTTCGTGTCCGTCAGGGGCGTCGCCGACCCCATACGAACGTTTGATTGGGAAGGGATTGCGCTCGGCGCACATGCGCGGCTTTCATTGCAGCATCCAGATGAAGACGCGGCCAAGTCGGCGATCGCCGCATGCCTGGAGGAAGTTGCCCGCCTCGAGGCGATCTTCAGCCTCCACCGGGCCGATAGCGCGCTCACCCGCCTCAACTCCAGTGGGCGCCTCGATGCAGCACCCACCGATTTGCGCCTGCTTCTGGGAGAGGCCATGATGCTCGCAGAGTGCAGCGGCGGGGCCTTCGATCCCACCATCCAGCCGCTATGGACGCTTTACGCGCGGCATTTTTCAAGACCCGGTGCCAATCCCGAAGGGCCTCCGCGCGATGCGATCGAAAGAGCGAAGGCGTGCGTCGGCTGGCACAAGATCGAGATCGATGGTGCCGCGATCCGCCTTTGCCAACCCGGCATGGCGGTCACCCTCAATGGAATAGCCCAGGGCTATGTCACCGATCGCGTCGGCGATCTCTTGCGCGGACGCGGCTTCCAACACGTCCTCGTCAATATGGGCGAGCAGTTGGCCCTTGGCCCCAAGTGGGACGGAGAAGCGTGGCGGGTCGGCATCGCAAATCCGGCGGCAACGAATATGCCGCTCCTCGAGCTGCCGATCACCAACGGCGCCGTCGCCACCTCAGGCGGCTACGGCTACCAGTTCGATCCCGCCGGCCGCTTCACGCACATCCTCGACCCGGGGACTGGGGCGCCAGCGCGCCGGTGGGCAAGCGTGACGGTGCTCGCCGAACGCGCAGCGACGGCCGATGGGCTTTCGACTGCTCTTGCCGTTGTCCCTGCCGAGCGCGCGCCGATGCTCCTCTCAAGTGGAGCCCGCGCTTTCCTCATACCTGAAGGCTCCAAGAGCGGGCATTGGCTTTGAGCAGCTGAGCCGTCGATGACGGCGGCATAGTGCTCGCCAAGGAAGATCCGATCCTC
>CAYUBZ010000303.1:0-3183 GCA_964443205.1 uncultured Hyphomicrobium sp.
TTAGCTCCTCCCGGAACCTGTTGACGATCGGATAGCGCCGGTCGCGGCCGAAGTTCTTCGAGGAGATTTTCACCCCCGGCGGCGCTTGGCGGCGCTTGTACTCGGCGAGGTAAAGCATCCGCTCCACGTTTTTGACCGTCTCCGCCGGATGACCCCGCGCGACGATCTCCGAAAGCGGCATCTCTTTCTCCACGAGGCAGGCGAGAATATCGTCCAGCACAGCATAAGGTGGCAGCGAGTCCTGGTCGGTCTGGTCGGGGCGCAATTCCGCAGACGGCACTTTGGTCAGGATCGTCTCGGGGATCACCGCGCCGCCCGGCCCCAGCGCGCCTTTCGGAACGTGCGCATTGCGCCAGCGCGCCAAGCGATAGACCTCCGTCTTGTAGAGGTCCTTGATGGGATTGTAGCCGCCGTTCATGTCGCCGTAGAGCGTGGCGTAGCCGACCGACATCTCCGACTTGTTGCCGGTCGTGACGACCATGGCGCCGAACTTGTTGGAGATGGCCATCAGGATGATGCCGCGCACGCGGGCCTGCAGGTTCTCCTCCGTGGTGTCCGGCTTGGTGCCGGCCAGCACTGGCTTAAGCGTCTCGGTGACGCCGGCCACCCCGGCCTCGATCGGCAGGGTGTCGTAGTGCAGGCCGAGCGCATGAGCGCAGGCTGCCGCGTCGCGCACGCTGGCATCCGAGGTGTAGCGGTAGGGCATCATGACGGCACGCACGCGTTTCGGTCCCAGCGCGTCGACCGACAGCGCCGCCACCAGCGCGCTGTCGACGCCGCCCGAAAGGCCTAAGAGGACGCCGGGAAAGCCGTTCTTCTCCACGTAGTCGCGCAATCCCAGAAGGCACGCGTGATAGGCCGACCCGTCGCCCTGGTCGACCTCGGCGCATTCGCCCTTTTCGCAAACCCAGCCCTGCTGCGTCTTGCGCCACGCGCTCAAGGCGACCGTCTCCTCCCAGGCGGGAAGCTGCACGGCGAGGCTGCAGTCGGCGTTGAGGATGAAGGAGGCGCCATCGAAGACGAGCTCGTCCTGCCCACCCACCTGGTTGAGGTAGAGAAGCGGCAAACCCGTCTCGGTGATGCGCGCCACCGCCTTGTTCACGCGCACGTCGGGCTTGGTCCAGTCGAAGGGCGAGCCGTTGGGCGTGATGAGGATTTCTGCGCCGGTTTCAGCCAGGCACTCGGTCACGTCGGGGCCCCAGATGTCCTCACAGATGGGGACGCCGAGCCGCACTCCGCGGAAGTTGATCGGCCCCGGCAGCGGGCCTTGCGCAAATACGCGCTTCTCGTCGAACACGCCGTAGTTGGGCAGATCGACCTTGAAGCGCACCGCTTCGACCTTGCCGTTGTCGAGGAGCGCAACCGCGTTGAACACCTTGCCGTCCTCCGGCCACACGGTCCCGACGAGCACGGCGGGACCCGGCCCCAACTCAGCAGCCAAAGCCTCCACACGCCGGCGAGCGGCAAACTGAAAGGCCGGCTTCAACACCAAATCCTCGGGCGGGTAGCCCGTGATGAACAGCTCCGGAAAGACCACCAGATCGGCGCCCAGCGCCGCAGCCCGGTCGCGCATATCCCGCAGCTTGCCGACGTTGGCATCGATGGCGCCGACGGTCGGATTCGCTTGAGCGAGCGCTATTTTGAGGCGCGATGGTCGGGACTTTGACATGGACTGGGGCATCGATCGGGGCATGAACCGAGCTTATGAGCGAGTGAGGCGGCGCTGCCATGTTGCAGCACCGCCCCTAACATCTGACGAATTCCGGCGCCCAGGCAGGGCGATCAACCGAACGCGGGGATAGGCTGCGGCGGCGCCGTCGTCCCCTCGCGCTCCTGCTTGAGGCGCTCCGCGATCAGGAATGCGAGCTCGAGCGACTGATCCGCATTGAGGCGCGGATCGCAGCGCGTGTCATAGCGCTCCTTGAGCTGCGCTTCCGAGATGTTCGCCGACACGCCGCCCGTGCACTCGGTGACGGGCTGGCCGGTCATCTCCACGTGGATGCCGCCGGCGTGCGTCCCCTCGGCGCGGTGCACGTCGAAGAAGATCTCGGCCTCCTTGAGGATGCGCTCGAAGGGCCGCGTCTTGTAGCCACCGGCCGCCGAGACGGTGTTGCCGTGCATGGGATCGCACGCCCACACGACCGAGCGACCCTCTTTCTCGACAGCGCGGACGAGCTGGGGCAGATGCTTGTCCACCTTGTCGGCGCCGAAGCGGCAGATGAGGGTGAGCCGGCCCGGCTCGTTCCTGGGATTGAGGATCTCGATCAGCCGCAAGAGCCCGTCGGGCTCCAGGGTGGGCCCGCACTTCACGCCGATCGGGTTGCTGATCCCGCGCAGGAACTCCACATGCGCATGATCGGGCTGACGCGTCCGGTCGCCGATCCACAGCATGTGGCCGGAGGTGTCGTACCACTTCTGCGATCCGCCGGCCTCGTCACGGCGCACCATCGCTTGCTCATAGCTCAAGAGCAGGCTCTCGTGGCTCGTATAGACCGTGGCGCGTCCCAGCGACGGCACCGTCTCCGGGGTGACGCCGCAGGAGCGCATGAAGTTGAGCGCGGTCTGGATCTCCTCGCCCATCGCTTTGTAGCGCTTGCCGAACGGGCTCTTCTGCTCGAAGTCGAGCATCCATCGCAGAACGTTGTCGAGGCTGGCGTAGCCGCCCTCGGAGAACGCGCGCAGCAGATTGAGCGTGGCCGCCGACTGCCGGTAGGCCTCGAGCTGCCGGTTCGGATCGGGGATGCGCTCGGCCGGCGTGAATCCCTCGCCGTTGATGATGTCTCCGCGGTAGCTCGGCAGCTCTTGGTCGCCCTTTTTCTCCATCGGCGAGGAGCGCGGCTTGGCGAACTGGCCGGCAATGCGCGCGACTTTCACCACGGGCGAGCCGCCGGAAAAGGTGAGCACCACCGCCATCTGCAGGAACACGCGATAGAGCTCGCGGATGTGGTTGGCGCCGTGCTCGGAGAAGCTCTCCGCACAATCGCCGCCCTGCAGCATAAAGCCCTTGCCGGCCGCCACCTCGGCCAGCGATTTCGTGAGCTTGTCCGCCTCGCCGGCAAAGACGAGCGGGGGGAACGAGGCGATCTTGGCCTCCACCTCGGCGAGCGCCGCCGCGTCAGGGTACTCGGGCACCTGGACGATCGGCTTCGACCGCCAGCTGTCGGGGGACCAGGATGCCGCCAT
>CAYUBZ010000304.1:0-3161 GCA_964443205.1 uncultured Hyphomicrobium sp.
ATCGAGGAGCGCTCGGGCGACGAGGTCCTGAAGATGCCGGGCCGGCTTCCCGATGGCTCGGTTGTGACGGTCGAGATCGCAGCACCCGGCTCGCCCGCCGGCAACCCCGCCTTCGACGTGACGCCGGCGCGCCTCGTCACCGGCTTTATCACCGAGCGCGGTGTCGCGCCGGCGAGCCGCGAAGGGCTGCTCTCGCTCTACCCCGAGCGCAAGGACTGACACCGGTCGCTGCATACCTATATTCAGGACGCCAGCAGCACTCGGAGGTCGAAATGCGTGAGCACCGCCAGCTTCGACGAAGCGCCGTAGCCGCCAGCCTTCTCGCCGCGCTCGCTTTCTTCGTGCCCGCCGCCGCGCAGGAGGCGCAGTACCTGCCAGAGGGCGACAGCCCGCCCGACGTGGGGACGGTGCAGTACTACGACCTGCCCAAGGGCGACCACCCCCACGACGTGGCGCCCGCTCCCGACGGCACCGTGTGGTACACGGGCCAGCGCGCGGGCGTGCTCGGCCGCCTCGATCCAAAAACCGGCGACATCAAGCGCGTGCCGCTCGGCGACGGCTCCGCGCCCCATGGCGTCATCGTCGGCCCGGACGGGGCCGCCTGGGTCACCGACGGCGGCCTCAATGCGATTGTGCGTGTCGATCCCAAGACCCACGCCGTCAAGACGTGGCCGCTGCCCAAGGGCCGCGCGGACGCCAACCTCAACACCCCCGCCTTCGATGGCAAGGGCCGCATCTGGTTCACCGGCCAAGCCGGCATCTACGGGCGCCTCGATCCCGCAACGGGGGATATGCAAGTCTGGGACGCGCCGCGCGGGCGCGGCCCCTACGGCATCGCCGCCACGCCGTCGGGCGACATCTGGTTCGTGTCGCTGGCCGGCAGCTATCTGGCCAAGCCGGATCTCGAGACCGGCGCGGTGAGCCCGATCGATCCCCCCAGCAAAGGCAGCGGCACGCGCCGCGTCTGGTCGGATTCGAAAGGGCGCCTCTGGGTCAGCGAATGGAACGCCGGAACGGTGAGCGTTTATGATCCGCAAAAGAAAGTGTGGCAGACATGGCCGTTGCCGGGCGAGACCCCGCGGGCGTACGCGGTGTTCGTCGACGAGAAGGATCAGGTCTGGGTGTCGGATTTTCCAGGCAACGCCATCGTGCGCTTCGATCCGGAGACGGCCGACTTCGTCAGCTATGTCTCCGACCGCGAGCATGCGGACGTGCGCCAGATGCTGGGCCGGCCGGGCGAGCTTTGGGGGGCGGAATCGGGCACGGACCGGCTCGTCGTCGTCCGCTATGGTGAGACAACGAAGTAGCGCTGAGGCGTATCGTGAGCGCGAAGACGAAGGCCAAGAGTTCGGCGTTCAAGGGTTCGGAGACGAAGGCGCGCGGCGCAGTCATCGAGACCGCGCTCGCCATGAGCCGCTCCGGCCTCTCGCCCGGCCGCTCGGGCAACGTGTCGTGCCGCTTTGACGGCGGCATGCTGATCACGCCCACCGGCATGGCGTATGAGGCCTTGCGCCCGCGCGACATCGTCTTCGTCGACGCCAAGGGCGAAGTGCCGAATAAGCGATCGCGCAA
Source organism: uncultured Hyphomicrobium sp. (assembly GCA_964443205.1). Classification (GTDB taxonomy): domain Bacteria; phylum Pseudomonadota; class Alphaproteobacteria; order Rhizobiales; family Hyphomicrobiaceae; genus Hyphomicrobium_A. The sequence continues at coordinate 1,573 of CAYUBZ010000304.1, forward strand.
GCCCTCGAGCGAATGGCGCTTTCACCTCGCGGCCTATCACGCGCGCCCCGATATGAACGCGGTGGTGCACACGCACTCGCTCAACGCCACGGTGCTGGCGTGCGCGCACAAATCCATTCCGGCGTTTCACTACATGGTGGCGGTCGCCGGCGGCAACGACATCCCGCTGGTGCCCTACGACACCTTCGGCACCAAGGAGCTGGCGCGCCACGTCGCCAAGGGGCTGTTCCGCCGCAACGCCTGCCTGATGGCCAATCACGGCCAGATCGCGCTGGGCGCCACGCTGCCGGCCGCGCTCGAGCTTGCCCACGAGGTCGAGGTTCTGGCCGAGCAGTACTGCCGGGTGATCGCGCTGGGCAAGCCCTACATCCTGCCCGACGACGAGATGACGCGCGTCCTCAAGCGCTTCAAGGCGTACGGGCAGCGTGGGCAGGGCTAGCCCGCCGCGCTAGAGGTTCGGAAACTCGTCGAGCTGGCTCTTGCAGGTGCGCCGCCACGCTCTCTTGCTCATGTGGGTGGCAGGCTCCCAGATGGCCATGCAGTCCTTGAGACGCTGCTCTTTCGTGCGGGGCGTGGCGTCGATGGTGCCAGTGGACAGGTCATCGGCCTTGGGCGTTTGCGCGTCTGCTTGGGATTCGGGCGAGCGTGCGTTCACCGGCCCCGCCACCAGAGTGGCAGCGAGGGCCGCGATGAGGGCGAGTTTGGGTGCGTGCAGGGTTCTGTGCATGTGCGAAGCGTTAGGTTGTGATCTCGTCGGAAATAAGAACGAACGCTCGCCCGAAGTTCCGTCGGTTAACTGGCGTGGGGGCCCTGCATCTGGCGCAAGGCTGCCTCGATTCGCCGCCAGTTCTGCGCCTCGTCCGCCTGGCCTTGTTGCTCGAGGGCGCGGGCCCTTTGTGCGGCCTCGGCGAGCGCCTGGTCGCCGTGCGCTTCGCGCAGCTTGCGGGCGTGCTCTTGGATTTCCATCGCCTGCATGATCGTTCCTCCCATATGCTAGTGTGATAATGGAGAAATTCGCGATCGGGACACTAGGTCGATTTTTCGCATATGGGGCTTGGCACGGGGTGATCAAGGGCGCATTGCGCCGGCTCAATTGGCGAAGCGGAAGTGCATGACGTCGCCGTCCTTGACGACATAGTCTTTGCCCTCGAGCCGCATCTTGCCGGCGTCCTTGGCGCCCGTCTCGCCGCCCAAGCCCACATAGTCATCGTAGGCGATGGTCTCGGCGCGGATGAATCCCTTCTCGAAATCGGTGTGGATAACGCCCGCGGCCTGCGGTCCCTTGGTGCCGCGCGTGATGGTCCAGGCGCGCGCCTCCTTGGGCCCGACCGTGAAGAAGGTGACGAGGTCGAGGAGCTTGTAGCCGGCCCGGATCAGCCGGTTGAGACCGGGCTCCTCCAGCCCTAAGTCCTTTAGAAACTCGGCGCGGTCGGGCTCGGCAAGGCCCGCGAACTCAGCCTCGATCTTGGCCGAGATGACGACGCAGCCGGCGCCCTCCGCCTTGGCTTTCGCCTCCACCGCGCGTGAATGCGCGTTGCCGGCAGCCGCCGACGCCTCATCGACGTTGCACACGTAGAGCACCGGCTTGG
>CAYUBZ010000305.1:0-3120 GCA_964443205.1 uncultured Hyphomicrobium sp.
GTTCTGGCAGGTGCGTTTGGTCCCGCGGTCTTGCTTGGTCGCCATGAAGCCAACCTTGAGAGTGTGGGGGGTGTTCGTCGCGATCTGCCACAAGGCTTTGGCCTTGTCAAAAGCAAAGCGAGAGGGGCGGCGCCCGGCGGGCACGCGTCCCGCGGCGTTGACAGGTCCGGCCCGCGTCGGCTCTATGCCGCCGAGCCGGGCAGCGCCTGCAATCCTGCGCCGGCTGGAGCCTTAGAGACCCGGTGCTTTCTCAATCCACCCCTCGCCCCTTGACCGCGCGTGCCGCCGGTCCGCTCCAGGGCTGCGTTCGCGTGCCCGGCGACAAGTCGATCTCCCACCGCGCCCTCATTCTGGGAGCGCTGGCCTCGGGCGTCACGCGCATCACCGGCCTGCTCGAGGCCGAGGATGTGCTCGGCACCGCCAGGGCGCTCGCCCTGCTGGGTGCGCCCGTCGAGAAGACGGGCGAGGGCTGGCGGGTGACGGGCCGCGGAGTGGGCGGACTGCAGGCGCCGCAAGCCCCCCTCGATTTCGGCAACTCGGGCACGGCCGTGCGGCTGATGCTGGGCGTGATCGCCGGCCATGACATGACCGTGCGGCTGACGGGCGACGCCTCCTTGCGGAAGCGCCCCATGGCCCGTGTGCTCGCTCCCTTGCAGCAGATGGGCCTCGCGGTCGAAGGGGGCCGCGACCGGCTGCCGCTCAACGTACGCGGCTCCTCCGCGCTCGTTCCCATCATATATGAGCTTCCCGTGCCGTCGGCGCAGGTCAAGAGCGCGATCCTCTTGGCGGGGCTGCACACGGCCGGCGAAACCACGGTCGTCGAGACGGAGCCGACGCGCGACCACACCGAGCGGATGCTCAAGTGTTTCGGCGCCGAGGTGGAGACCATCGCCGGCGACGGCACGACGCGCATCACCGTCAAGGGAGACGCAGAGCTTGCGGGGCGCGACGTGACGGTGCCGGGAGACCCGAGCTCGGCGGCGTTTCTTACCGCGGCGGCACTCATCGTGCCGGGCTCGGACCTCACCATCGAGGGCGTGCTGATCAACCCGACGCGCACCGGCTTCTATGCGACTTTGCAGGAAATGGGCGGCGACGTGGACTTTCTCAACGCGCGCGAGGAAGGCGGCGAGCCCGTCGCCGACATTCGCGTGCGTTGCTCCAAGCTCAAAGGGGTGGCGGTGCCGGCAAGCCGCGCGCCCAGCATGATCGACGAGTATCCGGTCCTCGCGGTCGTCGCTGCGTTTGCCGAAGGTGAGACGCGCATGGAGGGGCTGGCCGAGCTCAAGGTGAAGGAGAGCGACCGCCTGGCCGCGACCGTTGCCGGTCTCAGCGCCAACGGCGTCGCAGCGACGGCAGAGAATGACACGCTCATCGTGCGCGGGGCGGGGCGCGTTCCGGGCGGCGGCACGGTGGCAACGCACCTCGATCACCGCATCGCCATGGCCTTCCTGATCTTGGGGCTCGCATCCGAGCATCCCGTGACGGTCGACGATACGGGAATGGTGGCGACGAGCTATCCCGATTTTCGCGCTTCGCTGGAAGGGCTCGGCGCCGCCTTCGAACCTTCCGAGGGGGCGCCATGATCATCGCCATCGATGGTCCCGCCGCCTCGGGCAAGGGCACGCTGGCCAAGCGCATCGCTCAAGCTTGGGGCCTGCCCTGTCTCGACACCGGACTGCTCTACCGTGCGGTCGCCCGCGACGTCGCCGCGCGCGGCTTCAAGCTCAACGACGCTTGGGCGGCGCTCGCACTGGCGCGCAGCCTCGATCCGAAGACGCTCGAAGATCCGCGTCTGCGCAGCCCCGGGGTGGGTGAGGCGGCCTCGATCGTCGCCAGCATGCCGCAGGTGCGGGCAGCGCTTCTCGACTACCAGAAGTCGTTCGCGGCTCAGGCAGGGGGTGCCGTCCTCGACGGCCGCGACATCGGCACCGTGGTGTGCCCGGCAGCCGACGCCAAGATCTTCGTCACCGCCAGCCCCGAGGTGCGCGCATGGCGCCGCTTTATGGAGCGCCAGGCCCAATCGCTCCCCGTCACATTCGACGGGGTGCTGGATGATATTCGCCGCCGCGACGCCCGCGATACGGGCCGCGAGAGCGCGCCCATGCGGCCCGCCCCCGACGCCGACTTGCTCGAAACCTCGGACTTGGATATAGAGGCGGCGTTCGAAGCCGCTGTCGGATTGATCAAGAGGAAGATCGGCCGATAGGGCCCCCTTAAGGGGCGGTCCAAATTCGCGTTGGCGGGCAAAGCCCATCGCAGCGGCTAAAGATCCAGCATTCACTTGAGCCGGCAGGAGACTGTCCGATCGCGGTTGCCGTGGCGGATGGCTCGCGCCGACTCTCAATCTCTCATTCGCGCCGCATCGACGGCCGTCATCAACGCATCCAAGGAGTGCCTACCCCTCATGTCGCAAGCCACCTCGAAGGAGCTCAATCCCACGCACGACGAGTTCGCCGCATTGCTCGCCGAAAGCCTGTCCAAGGAGGACGTTTTCGAAGGCTCGGTCGTCAAGGGCAAGGTCGTCGGTATCGAGAAGGACCTCGCCGTGATCGACGTGGGCCTCAAGATGGAAGGCCGCGTGCCGGTGCGCGAGTTCTCCCTGCCCGGCAAACCGGCCGAGCTCAAGGTCGGCGACGAGGTCGAGGTCTATCTGGAGCGCGTGGAGAATGCGCTGGGCGAGGCGGTGCTGTCGCGTGAGAAAGCGCGCCGCGAGGAGAGCTGGACGCGTCTGGAGAAGATGTTCGAGAAGGGCGAGAAGGTCGGCGGCGTCATCTTCAACAAGGTCAAGGGCGGCTTCACGGTGGATCTCGACGGCGCCGTCGCGTTCCTTCCCGGCAGCCAGGTGGATATCCGCCCCGTGCGCGACATCGGCCCGCTGATGCATCAGACGCAGCAGTTCCAGATCCTCAAGATGGATCGCCGCCGCGGCAACATCGTCGTCTCGCGCCGCTCCGTGCTGGAGGAGACGCGCGCCGAGCAGCGCGCCGACATCGTCGCCCGCCTCGAGGAAGGCCAGGTCATCGACGGGCTCGTCAAGAACATCACCGATTACGGCGCCTTTATCGATCTGGGCGGCATCGACGGATTGCTGCACGTCACCGACATGGCCTGGCGGCG
>CAYUBZ010000306.1:0-3107 GCA_964443205.1 uncultured Hyphomicrobium sp.
GGCTGGATTATCCGCGACATTGTAAAGCTCCCACCCGGTCGCATCTATCTCACGCAGTTTGTCCTCGGCCAGCTCGAGCTCACCGAAGGATGCCTTGGCCTCGGTGAACGAGGTGCCTGGAAATGGGCATACCGCCCGCCAGCCGTCGTGATAGATCGACCGGTGCGCGAACATCTCGAAGTATTGAGTGTGGTGCTTCGTGGGCGCGGTGGCGTCGTTGAAGGTATGCGCGAAGCTCTTGCCTTCGATCGGCGATTGCGTGTAGCCCCGGATCTGTGCCGGCGGTTCGATGCCGAGTGCCTCGAGCACGGTCGGCACCATGTCGACGGCATGCGCATACTGATCTCTGATCTCACCCTTCGCCGCAATCCCTTTGGGCCAATGCACAATGAAGGGATCAGATACGCCGCCGCGAAACGTTTCGCGCTTCCAGCGCTTGAAGGGAGTGTTGCCGGCAAAGGTCCACCCCCAAGGGTAGTGATTGAAATATTTTGGTCCGCCAAGCTCATCGAGCGCCGCGAGATTTTCCTTCAGGTCATCCGGTACATTGTTGAAGAACTTGTTCTCGTTGGTCGAGCCGTTGGGGCCGCCTTCCGAGCTGGCGCCGTTGTCGGAAATGAGCATGATCAAAGTATTGTCGAGCTCGCCAGCCTGAGCCAGATAATCGATAAGCCGACCGATGTGATGATCGGTGTGCTCAAGGAAGCCGGCGTAAACCTCCATCATGCGCGCGAACAGTCGGCGCTCGTCGGCGGACAGTCCATTCCAGTCTTGCACGTCGGGATCGTGTCGCGACAACACTGTGTTCGTCGGGATGATGCCGAGTTCCTTCTGCCGAGCAAATACCTTCTCGCGAAAGGCATCCCAGCCATCGTCGAATTTACCTTTGTAGCGGTCGGCCCACTCCTTCGGCACTTGGTGCGGCGCATGCTGGGCGCCGGTCGCGAAGTAGACGAAGAACGGCTTCTCAGGTGCGAGCTGTTTGCTGTCGCTGATGAAGCTTATCGCTTTGCCCACTAGATCGGACGTGAGGTGATAGCCCTCCTCCGGCGTTTGCGGCGGTTCGATCTGACGGTTGTCGTAAACGAGATCGGGGTAGTACTGGCTGGTATCGCCACCCAGGAAGCCGTAGTAGCGCTCGAAGCCACGACCGAGTGGCCAGCGGTCGTAGGGACCGGCGGCGCTGATTTGCTCCGCAGGCGTCAAATGCCACTTACCGAGGGCATACGTGTTGTAACCATGTCCGAGCAGCATCTCGGAAAGGAAGCCGTTTTCGAACGGAATGGCGCCATTGGCGCCGGGATAGCCCTCCGAGCCTTCCGTGATACACGCCATCGCGTTGGAATGATGATTGCGCCCCGTCAGGATGCAGGACCGCGTCGGCGAGCACAGCGCAGTGGTGTGCATGTTGGTATAGAGCAGCCCATTCTGGGAAAGCTTGTCGATGTTCGGCGTTTTGATCGGCGACCCGTAGCAGCCGATCTGACCGAAGCCCGTATCGTCGAGCACGATGAACAGGACGTTGGGCGCGCCTGGCTTGGCGCGCACGGGCGCTGGCCACGCCGGCGAGGACTCGCCGATGGTCCGGCCCATGCGACCCGGAAATGACGTGCCCGGCTTATACTCTTTGAGTTCGGCGCGTGCAGCTTTCGGGAGCGCGGTCGTCGCGATGGCGGACGCCGCCAACAGAGAGCTGCCGAGCAGCAAGTCGCGTTTGGTTACACCTATCTTGGAGGCAGGGTTGCTTCGGCGGGACGGGTTACGAGGAATTTTCTTGGGCATCGCACAGTCCTTCCTAGATCAACTGCGGTCCTCCCCCCGACATCCAATCATCCGTCCGTTCGTGTCTCTTCCCGGTGCACGCACCGGAACCCGACGTGGTTGGTCGACGTATCGATCGGCTCGGGATGGCGCGCGGCGGGCCGGTAGCGGCGGCAGTAGTTCGGCGCACACAGATGCGAGCCGCCCTTCAGGACCTTGCGCGGAATGCGCACCAGCGGCTGGCAGGGATCGTAGCTCTGCTCAGCCGAGGGCCCGCGCGGGTTCTTGGGGACGCAGCAAGGTTTTGCCGCATCGTTGGGGTGCTTGGGCGCGTACCAGTCGGTCGTCCATTCCCAGACGTTGCCGATCATGTCGTAGAGGCCGTAGCCATTGGGCGGAAATGCGCCCACGGGCGAGGTGCGCTCGTAGCCGCCGAGCTTCAAGTTCTCGTCCGGGAAAGCGCCCTGCCATGTGTTGGCCATCTGACGCCCGCCGGGGTTGAACTCGTCGCCCCAGGCGAACTCAGCGCCCTCCAATCCGCCGCGCGCGGCGAACTCCCATTCGGCCTCTGTCGGCAGGTCCTTGCCGGCCCACTGCGCGTATGCTTCGGCGTCCCTATAGGCCACGTGCACGACTGGGTGATCGTCGAGACCCCTGATCCAGCTGCCGCGACCGTAGGGGCGCCGCCAGTTGGCACCGAAGCAGAACTCCCACCACTGGCTCCAGTCGTTGAGATCGACCTCGCCGTCTGGCGGCCTGAATACGAGCGAGCCCGCCTTCAGCATGTGCGGCAGCGCGTTCGGGTAGTCTTCGGCCTTCGGCGCGATCTCGGCGAAGGTCACATGTCCCGTCGCCTCGACGAACGCGCGAAACTCGCGGTTGGTGACCGGGCTTTTGTCCATCCAGAAGGCGCCGACCGTTACCCAATGGACGGGCGCTTCCTCCGCATAGTGGTGGTCCGAGCCCATGGCGAAAGTCCCACCTGGAATCCAGATCATCTCGCTGTGGATATCGCTGTGAAGGTTCGACATTTGCTTCACTTCGCTGTTCCTCGCGGCGGCGCCAGCATCGACTCCCAAACCATAACTTTCTCAGTCCAGATCTGAGCTTGACTACGATCTGTATTCTGATCTTTTGCTTAACGCTGCGCCTTGTGCCCGCCGCGCGCTGCTGCGGCATTTAAGTCGAATTGGTAAGTATTGCCCAGAACGCGCCGCGACAACCGCTTCGAGTTAGCAGCAGGTTTTGGCAGTACGCATTAGATTGTCCTGAGATTGGCTTGCGCCGCACCGCTCGCGCAAAACAAGTCCAGGTGGCCAGGAGTGGCTTGCCGAGACGGGGGAGCT
>CAYUBZ010000307.1:0-3100 GCA_964443205.1 uncultured Hyphomicrobium sp.
CGCAAGGGCTACAAGGTCGGGCCGCGCCGCGACGGCAAGCAGACAATCTGGTGCGCAAAGGAAGAGGAAGAGACCGCCCCGCCGCCGGTCCTCGACTGCCCGCCGCCGGCCGTCGGCAAGCTACCCTTCTGCAAGTGCGGACGGGGCTACACGGGCACGTGGCCGAAGTGCCGCAAGGTGCCGGACGAGTGCCCGAAGGGTTACGTCGGCTCGCCGCCCAACTGCCGCAAGGTGCCCGAAGACTGTCCGAAGGGCTACGTCGGCTCGCCGCCCAATTGCAAAAAGGAGCCGCCGAAGCCGTGCCCCAAAGGCTTCGTCGGCACGCCGCCCAACTGCCGCAAGCTACCGGTGACGTGCCCGAAGGGTTTCGTTGGCAAGCCGCCGTACTGCAAGAAGCTACCGGTGAGGTGCCCGAAAGGCTTTGTCGGCAAGCCACCCAACTGCAAGAAGCTGGTGCCGAAGACGTGCCCGAAGGGCTTTGTCGGTAAGCCGCCCAACTGCCGCAAGCTGCCGGTGAGGTGCCCGAAGGGTTTCGTCGGCAAGCCGCCCAAGTGCAAGAAGGTGAACATAAAGCAACTCCTCAAGCTAAAGAGCCGGAAGGCAAACTGACATGAAGCCAGACGTCTGGATGCGTCACAGCATGTCAGGTTAGGTCAAATTCCGCCGTTCTGGCCGCAACCGACTTTGGTCCGCTTGCGTAACAAGCGCGGTCGAAACATCAGCTGAGGCCTGCTTTTTTTATTAGTGCCTCCCCGCTCACCCTCCGCGCGCCGCTGCCGTCGGCCGCCCCCCGCGCCGCAAAATGGCTGGCTCTGCCTTGTTGATACCAAACCGGGTGGCCCGCGGCGCGGACCCGCGTTAAAGTGGCCCTCCAAGGGGGCCGCTGCACCTGAAATTTCGGGGGATCCGATTGCCGGTAAGCAGAGTTTAGGCTTCACTTGCTAAATCTTAAGCCCTGGGGTCTCGCCGGGGCCGCATGCTCAAGGGTTCGCGTATGATTGGATTACGTGTGTCAAAGCACCGCCTCGCCGTCCTCCCCCTCGCCGCCGTCGTGGCGCTCGCCATGCTGGGCGCCGGCGACCCGGCCGCCGCCAAGTCCAAGCACCGGGCTGAGAAAAAGGACTCCTACACGGTGACGACGCGCGCGCCCGGCGAGCCCGTCTTGGCGCTCGTCTCGCTCGATGATCAGCGCGTCACCATCTACGACGCCGACGGCGCGATCCTGCGCGCGCCCGTCTCCAGTGGACAGACCGGCCTCGAGACCCCGGTCGGCATCTATGCGGTCCTGCAGAAAGAAGCCGAGCACTACTCCAACGTCTACGACGATGCCGCCATGCCGCACATGGAGCGGATCACCTGGTCGGGCGTGGCGCTGCACGGCGGCGCGCTGCCCGGCTACCCCGCCTCGCACGGCTGCGTGCGCATGCCCTACAAGTTCGCCGAGCGCCTGTTCGGCCTGACGCACCTCGGCATGCGCGTCATCGTTGCTCGCAGCGACGTCGCCCCCGTAGCGATCTCGCATCCCCTGCTGTTCAAACGGACGCCCTACCAGGCCGGCAGCGGCATCGTGACCAAGGCGGCGGCGCTGGTGGGCATCGGACAGTCCAAGGCCGGCGAGGAGCCGGCCGACGTGGCGGAGCGCACGAGCGCGCTACAGGCGATCAAGGAGGCCAAGTCGGCGGAAGCCGAGACCCTTGCCAAAGAGGCCGAGCCCGCGCGGGCTTCGGCCAAAAAGCTCGAGCCCGACATGAAGCGCGCAGAAAAGGCGCTGCGTTCAGCCGAGAAGGTGCAAAAGCGCGCGAGCGACCGCGTGGCCGACGCGGCCGAGGATCTCGCCCGCGCCAAATCGGACAGGGCCAAGGCGCGGGCGCAAAAGGCGAAGGAGAGGGCCGACGCCAAGCTCGCCGAGGCGCAGGCCAAGCTCGAGGCCGTCAAAGCCGAGGTGCAGCCCAAGATCGACGCCTTTGAGCAGGCCGACAGCGCGGCGAAGGCGTTGGAGGAGAAGCGCGACGCGGCGCTGGCGGAGGCGCGCACGGCCGCGCGCAAGCTCAAGCCCGTGTCCGTCTTCATCAGCCGCGCGACGCAGACGCTCTACGTGCGCCAGGGCTTTGAGCCCCTATTCGAGAGCCCGGTGACGATCCGCGATCCCGACAGGTCCATCGGCACGTACACCTATACGGCGGTCGACTACGGCGAGGGCGGCAGCGACATGCGCTGGAACGTGGTCTCGGTCGGCGTCGGCGGCACCAGCCGGGATCGCGATTACGACCGCTACGACGTCTACAACGACTACGAAGCCTACGACGAATTTGACGGCTACGACCGTCCGCGGCGCCCCCGGCACAGGCACAAGCCGTCCACCAAGAAGGAGGCAACGCTCACCGACGTCGCCGCCGCGCGCGCCGCGCTCGACCGCATCACCATCCCCGAGGACGTGGTGGCGCGCATCTCCGAGCTGGTGCTGCCGGGCTCGTCGCTGATCGTGTCCGACGAGGCCGCGCACAAGGAGACCGGCAAGGCGACCGACTTCATCGTCCTCATCAGCAGCGAGCCGCAGGGCGGCATCAAGAAGCGTCCGAAGCGCGACCCCTACTACGACGACTACTTCGGCTACGGCGGCTACGGCGTCTACGACGACGGCTACTCGCGGCGCGGGCGCCGGCGGCAGCAGTACCGCGGCCCGTTCTTCTCGTTCTGGTGAGGGGGCCGTTCCGGCCGATCTTTCACTCGATGCTTCGAGGACGCCACTTAGTCGAGTAGCGCGTGGCGGGAGCCGGGCGCCCTGAGGTAAGACAGGGTCGGCGGTCCAGCGCTCGCGCGATCACGCGCGCCGCAAGCGAACGTGATGCCTTCCGTTGCGAACGTGACCCTCTCCATTGATCGAGATCAACCGGGCTGCGCGCGCCGCCCCTACGGTCCGGCGCAAGAGGCGAGACGCTGCCCCGGACATGGCGACAGCCGTCTCTCCTCGCGGAGCAAGCGAAGACGATTCAAAACAAGGGAGACCCCGAGTTATGACTGCAACTGGATTTACCAAAGGCGCGGCATTGCTGCTGCTCGCGGCCGGGACGTGCCTGCTGGCGGCTTCATCCGTGGCGGC
>CAYUBZ010000308.1:0-3084 GCA_964443205.1 uncultured Hyphomicrobium sp.
TTGCGCGGCTCGATCGTGCACGAGATCATGAGCCGCTTCGCCAAGCGCTTTGCGGAAAAGCTCCCTGCCGATGCGGGGCCAGAGCTGCGCGCGATCGCCGACGAGGTCATGGCGGCATACGTCGAGAACCCGCGCGTCGCCGCGTTCTGGCGCCCCCGCTTTGCGCGCTTTGCCGAATGGTTCGCCGAGACGGAGCCTGAGCGGCGCCGGGGCGTGACCCGCGTCGCCGCCGAGGTCGAGGGCAAGCTCGTCCTCGCCGGCCCGGCCGGGCCCTTCACGCTGTCGGCGCGCGCCGACCGCATCGATGAATGCCAGAGCGGACTGATCATCACCGACTACAAGACGGGACAGCTCCCCGCCGACACCAGGGTTGTCCAAGGTCTGGCACCGCAGCTTCCCTTGGAGGCGGCCATCGCGCGCGGCGAGGCGGGCTTTGCCCATGTGGCGAAGGGCGCGGTCACGGCGCTGCGCTACATCCGCACCACGGGCGGCGAGCCGCCGGGCGAGGAGCACATTGTCAAGACGGGCGACATCGGCACGCTCGCGGATACCGCCGTCGAGAGGCTGACGCGACTTGTCGCCGACTTCGACGACGCGGCGACACCCTACAAAGCGCTGCGCCGCGCCCGCTTCACCTACGACTACGACGACTACGCGCATCTGGCGCGCGTCGCCGAATGGGCGGCGGACGAGACCGAGGACGAGGGCGCATCATGACCGTGCTCGACAAATCGAGCGATCTCGAGCGCACCCGGCGCGCGCAGCGCGAGGCCGCCGACCCGCGCGTCTCCGCCTGGGTGAGCGCCAACGCCGGCACCGGCAAGACGCACGTGCTGACGCTGCGCGCCCTGCGCCTGATGCTGGCCGGGACCATCCCCGAGCGCATCTTGTGCCTCACCTACACCAAGGCCGCGGCGGCCGAGATGTCGAAGCGCGTCTACGACACGCTGGCAAAGTGGGTCACCATGGAGAAGGACGCGCTCGCCGCTGCGTTGAGTGAGCTCAACGATCGCGCACCGACGCCGGAGGAGATCGCGCGCGCGCGAACACTTTTTACAATGGCCATCGAGACGCCGGGCGGCCTCAAGGTGCAGACAATCCACTCCTTCTGCGAGCGGCTGTTGCAGCGATTCCCGCTGGAGGCCGGCGTGGCGCCGGGCTTCACCATCCTCGACGAGGCTACGTCCCACACGCTGCAGCGCGAGGCGATCGATGCGGTGCTGGGCGCCGCGGCGCGCAACAAGGCCTCGCCCGAGGGGCAGGCGCTTGCCGCGGCGATCCGCTACGCCGCCGACGATCGCTTTGACGAGCTCTTACGCGACGCCCTGCGTGCGCGCCGCTGGCTCGAGGACGCGACGCGCATCGAGATGGGGGATCGCGCCGACGAGCTGGCCGCGGTGGAGACGCTCTATCGCCGCGCGCTCGGCGTGCGCGAGGATGTCAGCGAGGAGGATCTGACCGGCGAAATGGCGGCGATCGTCAGCGACGGCGAGCTGCAACGCCTGCGCGATGCGCTGAGCGGCGGCGGCACCAACGACCGCAAGCTCGCCGACAACATCGCCGCGGCGCTGACGGCACGGTCGCCCGCGGCCCGCATCGCTGCGCTCGAAGCTTTCTTCTGCACGGGCAAGGGGGAGCCGCGTGCAAATCTCATGAGCAAGCCGGTCAAAGACGCCTACCCCGATCTCGACGCGGCCATGAGCGCCGCGCAAACGCGCATCTGCGCTCTCTTCGACGAGCGCAAAGGGCTCGCCGTCGTCGCCGCCACGCTGGCGCTGCATCGGCTTGCCGGCGCCGTGCTGCGCAACTACACGCACGCCAAGGCGCGCCGCGCCGCCCTCGACTACGACGATCTCATCACCAAGACCGTGCGCCTCTTACGCGACAAGCAGTCGGCGGCGTGGGTGCTCTACAAGCTCGACCGCGGCATCGATCACATCCTCGTCGACGAGGCGCAGGACACCAGCCGCGAGCAGTGGCAGGTCGTCGCCGCGCTGGCCGAGGAGTTCTTCACCGGCGCGGGGCAGCGCGAGGAGACGCGCACGCTGTTTGCCGTCGGCGACGAGAAGCAGTCGATCTACAGCTTCCAGGGCGCGGCGCCGCACATGTTTGCCGAGATGGGCGAGCGATTCGCCGCGCTGACCGCGGACTCGCGCCAGCCTTGGCGGCGCATCCCGCTCGATCTGTCGTTCCGCACGGTCGCGCCCATCCTCGGCGCCGTCGACCGCGTGTTCTCCGATCCGCGGCGGACGCCGGGGATCACGGCGGAGGCGACCGCCATCCACCACGCCGTCCACCGCACGGGTCATGCCGGGCTCATCGAGATCTGGCCGACGGAGAGGCACGCGGACGGGACCCCCGCCGACGCCTGGGCGCCGCTGCAGGAGGGCTCGGCAAGCGCGCCCGAGGCGCGCCTCGCCGAGCGCATTGCCGATACCATCAAGGGCTGGCTGGACAGCGGTGAACGTCTTGCCAGCGAGGACCGGCCCATCCGGCCCGGCGACATTTTGGTCCTGGTGCGCAAGCGCCGCCCCTTTGCCGCACCCATGGTCGGCGCGCTCAAGGCGCGCGGCATTCCCGTCGCCGGCGCCGACCGGCTGCGGCTTGCCGAGCAGATCGCGATCGAGGACCTTCTCTCGCTCGGCGATTTCCTCACGCTGCCCGAGGACGATCTGGCGCTCGCCGAGGTGCTGAAAAGCCCGCTCTTCGGCTTTAACGACGACGATCTCCTAGCACTCGCCGCCGGCCGCAAGGGCACGCTGTGGAAGGCGCTGATTGATCATGCGGAGGGAAAGCCGCACTTCAAGGCGGCCGTGGACACCTTGAAGCGCTGGCGCTCGCGCGCCGACTACACCCCACCGTTCGAGTTCTTCGCGGCGATCCTCGACCGCGAGGGCGCGCGCGCCAAGTTTCTCGCCAGGCTCGGACCCGAGGCCGCCGACCCGCTCGACGAGTTTCTGAACTTAGCGCTCGCCTTCGACGACCAGGCGCCGCCATCGCTCACCGGTTTTCTCGCCTACCTGCGCGAAGCCGACCGCGAGGTGAAGCGCGACATGGAGCAGGGCCGCAACGAGGTGCGCGTGA
>CAYUBZ010000309.1:0-3079 GCA_964443205.1 uncultured Hyphomicrobium sp.
GTCAGGTGGTGGTCCGGCATCATCGGCGGCACCGCCTTGAGCCAGCGCACGATGCCGCCGAAGGTCTGCTTGGGGCGGTTCGCCACGGCGACGAAGCCCGGCACACCCATCGGCCCCTCCTTCTCGCCCTGGCCCTCGTTGAGGTGACACTGCGCGCACAGGGCGTAGGCGAGCGTGCGGCCCCTGGCGATCTCCTCACGCGGAGATTCGGGCGCAGGACCCGCGCCGGTCGCCAAGATCATCACAATCGCAGCCGTCGTGAGGCGAACCATGGCGGTTTCCTGCTCAATTCTCTCACGGCAAGTCTAGCCGCATAGGCTGATTTGCGCCTCCCGAACTTGACGCAGATCAGTGCGCGGTCGCGGGCGCCGGTATGGGCTTCATCGCCAGGAAACCGGTTTGCGCAACGCGGCCGGTCGCACATCGGGGCGCTACGCCCAGGAGTTTTGTCATGACCATAAACGAAGGAACGCTCGACCGCACCTTGCGGATCGTTGTTGGCCTTTTGCTGATCGGCGTCGCCCTCGGGCTCTATGGACCCGAGTACACGTCGGTGTGGGGCTGGATCGGCGTGGTGCCGCTGGCGACCGGCGTCGTCGGCTGGTGCCCGGGCTATTCGCTGCTCGGCATCAAGACCTGCGCAAGCTGAGGCATGTGCCATGAAGCAGCTGTTCGCGTTGGCCCTGCTGCCGGCAGCGGCCCCTCCTGCCTGGCCGCAAACCGGTCAAGGACCCTGGCACATGCACGGCTGGGGCATGGGGTGGGGAGGAGGCATGGTGCTGGGACCTTTGTTGACCATCGGGCTGGTCATATTGCTGATTGCGCTGATCGTCCCCTTCATCCGCTGGATCGGCGCCGGCAGCGCGGCAAACGCGCCGACCCGCACCGCGCGTGACATTCTCGACGAGCGCTATGCGCGGGGCGACATCGACCGCGAGGAATACATGCGCCGCCGCCAGGACATCGCCGGGGACTAGCTGCCGCCTTACGCGGCGTCGGGCAGCGGCACGCCGGCCGCCGCGAAGGTTGCGCGCTGGCGGGCGGCTACCTCGTCGAGCTGGAACCCCTCGATCGTCTCGTTGAACAGGCGGTACCAGTTTTGCCGCGCGCCCAGGTGCAGGAATACGCCGCCGAGCCCGATCGCGGCGCGGTCCATGAACACGAACTCGCGCGGCACCGCCACCGGGCCCTTCTCGCGCAGGATCTTGTGCACGCTGAAGGCTTCCTTGCGTCCGTAGGCGCCGGGCGTCGTGCCTTCGGCGATGACGCGCTCGCGGTCGTCGAGAAGCGGCCCGTAGATGAAGCGGGCCCAGATGTTCATGGCCTCGATCAGCTCGGCGGAAAGACCGCGGAAGCCCCAGGTCTCGTAGGCGTGCACGACGAGATCGCGGTTTCCCGTCAACAGCCCGGTGTAAAGGTCGATGACGCCCTGCACGAAGGTCGTGTGAAAGCTGCGGATGCAGCCGTAGTCGAGGAGGTTGATCCCTGCGGGCCTGCCGTCGCGCTCGAAGACGGTATAGTTGCCCAAGTGCGGGTCGCCGTGGATGACGCCGTAGTGGCTGAAGGGGAACCACCAGGCGCGGAACATCGCCCGCGCGATGGCGTTGCGGTCCTCCAGGGGCGCCGCCTTGTAGTCGAGGAGCTTGGCACCCTCGAGCCAGGTCATGGTCAGCAGCCGTTTGGTCGACAGCTCCCGCAGCACTTCGGGAACGCGGATGCGGTCGTCATCGGCAAAGATCGCGCCGTAGAGCTTGGTGTGGCGCGCCTCCAAGTCGTAGTCGAGCTCCTCGCGCAGGCGCGCGGAAATCTCCTTCAAGATCTCGCCGGTCTCGATCGCCGGGTTCATGCGCGCGTGGATGGCGAACACCGCCTTGAGCTGGGTCAGGTCCGCCTCGACCGCCGACTGCATGTCTGGGTACTGCAGCTTGACGGCGAGCAGGCGGCCGTCGTGCGCCACCGCCTTGTGCACCTGTCCCAGCGACGCCGAGGCCGAGGCCTCCGTCTCGAAGCTTTGAAAGCGTCCCAACCAGTCGGGGCCCAGCTCGGCTTGCATCCGCCGCTTGGCGAAGGCGGGGCCCATGGCCGGCGCGGCCGACTGCAACTGCGCGAGCTCGCGCGCGTACTCGGGGGGCAGCGCCTCGGGAATGGTCGACAGCAGCTGGGCGACCTTCATTAAGGGGCCCTTGAGGCCGCCGAGCGCAGCGGCGAGATCGGCCGCCGTGCGCGCCTTATCGTGCTCCAGACCGAACAGGCGCCCGCCGGCGACGCGGGCGGCGACCGACCCGACGTTGGTGCCGACGCGCACGTAGCGCGCGGCTCTGGCGGAAAACCTGTTCTCCTCGTCGCCCATTTCGCTCAGCTTCCCAGCGGCGCGTACCGCTCCCGCCATATCGGGACCGGGCAACGCACCCACAAGAGACAGCGGCCCGACGGCGCGGTCAGACCGCGACTTGGGTGCCGACCTCGACGACGCGGTCGGTGGGGATCTGGAAGTAGGTGGTTGCGTCCTGGGCTGAGCGCGCCAGCGCCACGAACAGGCGGTCCTGCCAGCTCGGCATCTCCGACTTGGGCGTCGGCCTGAGGTTGCGGCGCGACAGGAAGAACGAGGTCGCACCAATGTCGATGTTCAAATCCTTGCGCCGGCACATCTCGAGGATCTTGGGCACGCTCGGCGATTCCATGAACCCGTAGCGGGCGATCACCCGGATGAAGGTGTCCGTCACGCGCTCAACCGTGATGCGCTCGTAGCGCGGCACACGTGGCGTGTCCTCGGTGCGGATGGACAGGATGATGTTGCGCTCGTGCAGCACGCGGTTGTGCTTCAGGTTGTGCATGAGCGCGGTGGGCGCCGCCGTCGGGTCGCCGGTGAAGAACACCGCCGTCCCCGCCACCCGGTGCGGCGGCTTGGCTTCCAGCTTGCGCAACAGCCAGTCGAGATCGGCTTCGTGCTTGCGCGTCTGCTTCGCCAAAAGGCGCGAGCCTCTGACCCAGGTCACCATGATGAGGCCGATCAAGGCCGCCAGCGTGAGCGGCACCCAGCCGCCCTCGAACACCTTGAGGAAGTTGGCGGTCAGGAACG
>CAYUBZ010000310.1:0-3075 GCA_964443205.1 uncultured Hyphomicrobium sp.
GGAAAGCGGGCGTTCAGCGGATTGCCAACGATGACCTCCTCAAGGGGATCCCACTCGTTCCAGCTCCACACAGCCGATCGTTGTTTGTTTGCTCCCGTTGTTTGCGGGCCGCTTGAGGCGGTCCCCGCCTCCGGGCCTTCGCATTTTATTACATCCATTTCCAGCGTCTCCTCACGTATCAAACCTCGACAACCGCACCGTCCCTACCATCTGGCGGAATTGCTGAAAAAGTCCGGCACGGCAATTGCTGCCTTGGACGCAATTGCCGCATCCAGGACAAAGCTGGCGACTGCCAGATCGAGGACGCCGAGCCCGAACGGCGAGAATATTCGCGGCCGATTGAAGTCCAGAGCGAACCTCTTTTCCAGCGCATCGACCAGCGTGCCCGAGATGAAATCCCTGTTTCCGGTCTCGATTTCCGCCAAATGAACCGACGTTCTCGCCTTCAAGCAGTGCTCGACATCATCCACGATGTTTTGGGACGCGAGGATGACATTCACGCATATGTCGCGCAGCGACAGGTGCAGCACGGTCGGCGCATGTGCAAACAGCTTTGCATCGGCGACATAGGGCTCCAGCGCCGTCGTCGCAAAAACGATCAACGATGAGCCGGATACGGCGTGCTCGAGACTATCCGCAACGTCGGCCTGCACGTCGTATTCCTCGTGAAGCCACTTGCGGAAGCGCTCGGCCTCTCCTCGGTTCACGTCATAGAGCTTGACCTTGCTGAATTTCCAACCGCGACGCATAAGCCACTCGACCGTTGTGCGAGAGATGACGCCGGTGCCCACCACGCAAAGCGATCCTGCGAAGCGGTCCGGGGAGAGATGCTCCGCCGCCAGCGCGGCAGACGCCGCCGTACGCGTGGCGCTGATCAGGGAAGCCTCAATGCAGGCAAGAGGGTAGCCCGTCGTCGAATCGTTCAGAATCTGCACGGCAGACGCGCGGGCCAGATTTGCCGCGGTGTTCTCCGGAAAGCTCGAGATCCATTTGATGCCGCTTTTTGCAACGGAGCCGCCGAGATGGGCCGGCAACGCGATGATGCGGTTCCTCGGCTTGTCCGGGTAGCGCAGAAAGTAGCTGTCCGGGTTTATGGACTCTCCCGCCGCGTGGAGACGGTATGCCGTCTCCACCGCGTCGAAAACTTGCTTGCGATTGTCGCTGATGATGTCCTTAACCGTAGATCCGGAAACAACATAGAACGTCGGAGCGGCTGCCACGTTTTTCGGTTCCCCTAGCTCTTCGCCAGTGTCTTGGCAGTCCGCGTGATGACGTTATCCACCCAATCCGGGTCGTAGACTGTATCGAGGTATTTTTCGCCGAGATCCGCTGAGATGGCAACGATCGTGTCGCCGGGTGAGAATTCTGCGGCGGTTTGCTGAATGGCGGCGAGAACCGTTCCGGTGCTCCCCCCGACAAGCAGGTGATGATCGCGAGCGAAGGAAAGACACGCTTCTACCGTCTTCTCCTCCTTGATGGCCACGACCTTGTCCGGCTTCGCGAAGTCCGCGATCTTGGGCCTGAGGCTCGTGCCGATGCCGGGGATGTTTCGTTTGCCAGGCGCGCCGCCGAACGTGACGGATCCCACCGGCTCCACCGCGACGACCTTTATGTTCGGAAACACTTCACGCAACCGCTCGGAGACTCCCCCAAGGGTGCCGGTGGTTCCGGCCCCGACAAAAATCCAATCGACCTTCTCGAACGCGCCCGCGATCTCGTTCGCCGTTTGCTCGGCATGGACGTTCTTGTTGGCGACGTTGTCGTATTGATTGACCCAGACGGCGTTCGGCTCGGATTGCAGTATGTGGTCGATCGTCTTGAACCTGTTTCCGAGAAAGCCGCCATCGGGGTCGCGGTCATCGACCACGATGACCGTCGCCCCGTACAGCTTCATGCCTCTGATGTTGGCGCGCGTAGCGTTGGAATCCGTCACGCAGATGAACCTGTAGCCTTTGATGGCGCACACCAGGCTCAGCGCCACTCCGAGGTTTCCCGATGAGGATTCGACGATGACCGTCTCATTGGGCTTGGCAATGCCCCGGCGCTCCAGATCCTCAATGAGGCCGATCGCCGTCTTGACCTTGATCGAGCCGGTGACGTTGAACCCCTCCAGCTTCAGGAAGAGGTCATGGCCGCCAGCGAAGCCGCGGACACGATAGAACAGATCGCGGAAGATGATTTCTAAGGGGGACTCGACGATCATGGCGTAAACTTCTTTGACTAGAAAGTCTGCCCAGGTGTCAGGGATGACAATCGGATCGAGAGCCTGCGCCCCCGTCATTTCCCCCGATGGTCCCTGCGGCGGCGAGGCGATGGTCCGCGAAGATGGTGCCGCCGTGCGACATTCTTCTTATGGACAAGCGCCGCGATAAGCTTGGCCCCAAAAGTTAGGGGCCGTCATCGGGTTGATTGATCGGTGTTCTCTCTCTGGCGAGATCTGGCGGAGCCCGGACCGCAGCGTCAGGCGCGGTCTCCCCCAGCATCGGTACTCTGTACATGTCTATGTCTCCTCCCTTGCCACTTCTTGAGGTGGCCTGTGCCATCGACGTTGCACTCCTCCGATGACCTACTATTCAGGATAGGGGAGTGGTCTTGAGTTCGCAAGCAAGGCTCGCTGCTTGTGCTTAAGGCGCCCGCGACAGTGGCGGGCTGGCGCGCAGCCTCCTACGCGAGGCCGCCCCGTAGCCTGCACTCGCCAGGTGAGTGTCGTCGCTATCAGATGAACCCGCGATGAACGCGCGCCACGACCTCGCCCCGCTCGGTTGTGGACGCTTCTGGGGTCTCGGCCCAGAGCCGCCATGGCCCCGCCGATCGAAGATGCCCCGGAGGAGCGGCCTGATCTCTGAAAAGGACCGGCCTCCGGAGCCTGAAGCTCGGAGGCCGACCCGTTGATTGGCGTCCCACACTTGAGTGCTAGAACCTGCTCAGGGAGAACTCAAATGCACGCCAACTTGCCGAGGCTCGCACATTCTGTGAGGGGCGGCAACGTTTGATGCGACTCAAGCCCCTGCCGCCTGCGGCAACTGCGAAAACCCACTCGTTGCCGGCGCGTTCAAAGGTCTCTTTCCGCTCCTG
>CAYUBZ010000311.1:0-3047 GCA_964443205.1 uncultured Hyphomicrobium sp.
CGCGCAGCACGGCCGCCTTCTCGGCCGGGAACGCCCCGAAACGCTTGCCGATCTGCCAGTCGGCCGTATGGATGAACGCAAATCGCATCTTGGGCGAGAATGTTCCTATTTTGTTCGAGGCGCAAGGGCGCTGGCGGACCTATCCTCAGGCTTGGCCCCGGATGCGACCCAAGGCACCCGGGACGGCTCTAGTCCTCGTCGTCGTCGCGGTCGTCTTCGTCGTCACGGTGGTCTTTATCGTCGTCCTCGTCCTCATCGTCGTCCCTGTCGTCGTCCTTGTCGTCGTCCTCGTCCTCGTCCATCAGGCTCTTTATGGATTCGACGATTTCCTCTTCACCTTCTTCCTTCGATTCCACGAGCCACTCCGCCAGGACCGTGTCGCCCTGCTTGAAAATCACCTTGAACGGGAGTTCTTCGCCTGAAACCGCAACGACATCGCCAGTGACGAATGCCATGAAAACCTCCATGGGTTTGCCGCCGCACCACTTCAGACGTGCGGAACGGGCGCACACTAGCCACGATTCGGGACAAATCGAGCCTTCGCCGGCCGGGCCTTCGCTTGTGGAAAAAACCGGCTTGGGACAGGGGCGGCTCAGCGGAAGACGGGGGCACGGTGGCAACAGACGTTGAAACGGTGGTGGTCGGCGCGGGCGTCGTCGGTCTCGCGATCGCGCGCGCGCTGGCGCGCCAAGGCCACGAGGTGCTGGTGCTCGAGCGCCACGAGCGCATCGGCACGGAGACGAGCGCGCGCAACTCCGAGGTGATCCACGCCGGGCTCTACTATCCGCCAGGCTCCTTGCGCGCCAAGCTGTGCGTCGCCGGCAAGGCCTTGCTTTATGATTTTTGCGCCGAGACCGGCGTGGCGCACGCACGCTGCGGCAAGCTCCTGGTGGCGACCCAGGACGTGGAGATCGCCAAGCTCGAAGCGATCGCCGCCAACGCGGCAAAGAACGGCGTCGACGACCTGCGCCGGCTGTCGGCGGCCGAGGCGCGCGCGCTCGAGCCGGAGGTCGCGTGCGTTGCGGCCTATCTGTCGCCGTCGACCGGCGTCATCGACAGCCACGCGCTGATGCTGGCGCTGGAAGGCCATCTGACGGCGCAGGGCGGCACGGTAGTGCTCAACACCACCGTCACCGGGCTCACCGCACAAGAGGACGCGGGCTTCCGCATCGAGACGTTGAGCGCCGGGGAGCGAAGCGCGCTGACCGCCAAGAACCTGGTGCTGGCGGCCGGCTTCGGCGGCACGGAGCTCGGACGCATGCTCACCTACCGCCAAGACTATCGCGTTCCGCGGACCCATCCCGCCAAGGGACACTACTTTGCGCTGTCGGGCCGCGCGCCCTTCAAGCACCTCGTCTACCCCATGCCGCAGGGCGCCTGGCTCGGCGTCCACCTCACGCTCGACGTGACGGGCCGCGCCAAGTTCGGTCCCGACATCGAATGGAAGGACGAGGTCACCTACGACTTCGAGGATCCGGAAGGGGAGCGCCGCATCACATTCGAGCACGAGATCCGCCGCTACTGGCCGGGCCTGCCCGCCGGCGCGCTGCAGCCCGACTACGTGGGCGTGCGGCCGAAGATCTACCGCCAGGGCGAGCCGGCCGCCGATTTCGCCATCCACGGGGCGCGAGAGCACGGGCTTGCCCGCCTCGTCGCCCTCTACGGCATCGAGAGCCCCGGGCTCACCTCGTCGCTGGCGATCGGTGACTACGTGGCCACACTCTTTTCCTGACACGCAATCCTGGCGCTTGGCGTTTTGACCGTTGCCTGGCTGCGACTATGCTTGCGAATCAAGACCGCGGACAAACTCGCGCCCAGATGGGGTGACAGGAGCGTCCGGCAAACTTTCTCGGGGGATGAAAACGGCTCATGCGGAGTCTTGCACGTTGGCTGGCAGCGATGATGGCCGTGCTGGCCGCCTCGGCTCCAGGCGCCGAGGCGGGAGAACGCCTCGACGGCTACTGGATGGATTCCGACGGCGAGGTTCTGCTCGAGATCGGGCAGTGCGGCAATGCGCGCTGCGGCAAGGTCGCCTGGCTGCGCAAACCGCGCGGCCCCGACGGCGGACCTTTGCGCGACTTCCGCAATTCCGATCCCAGACTGCAGCGGCGCTTCGTCTGCGGCCTTCCCGTTGTCACCGGCTTCAAGAAGCAGCGCGACGGCACCTGGGGCGACGGCACCGTCTACGTTCCCGATCACGGCATGAGCTTCAGCGGCTACGCAGAGGTGCTGGGACCCAACCACGTGAAGGTCACGGGCTACGTCCTGCTTCCGCTCTTCGGCTCGTCCGAGGTATGGACGCGCGTGACCCGCAAGCCGCCCACGTGCGAGGAGCAGGCCAAAATGCTTGCCGCGGGGCAGTGGTCGGAGGATATTTCGAAGTGGCCATTGATCGCGGCACCCGCGGCCAATGCCGCACCGCCGATGGCCGCGCGCTAGAGGGCGCCCAAGATGCGGGGGCCTGCCGCGACGGCAGCGGCGGGTTGTCATCGGAACGACACGCGCGCGTCTCATGACCAAATTGGCGCGCGGTGATGTTTGCATGCCGGCGCAATTTGGCGCGGAGATAGTCCATGAGTGCGTTGCAGCCAACCGAGCGTACCGAGCCGCCGATGAGTGCGGTCAGAAAGGGCGCCATTTTCAGCATCTGGCTGTTCCCCTACCTGCTCGCGGCCGGCGCCTATTTATCCGGCGCGGTCTACGGGCCCGCCGCGGCGCTGAGAACACCCGTGTTGCAATGGCCCGTACCGCCGGCCGTGTACGGCGGCTTGCTGCTGCTCGTGCTGATCGCGATCGCCTGGCTCATCGGCGAGTTCTTCTCGGTGACCAGCCGCGAGACCGTCGTGACGGCCTTGCAGCTCGACGCCGTACTCAGCGCAACAACCGCCATCCTCTTCACGCTTGCTGCCGGTTGGTTCATCGGCACGGGCAGGCTCCAGTGGTGGTTCATCGTGCCGTGGATTGCCGCGATCATCGATGCGCTGACCGCGGCCTGGCTCGGCATCAACAATGCCGCTCAGAAACCCTTCTTGAGCAAGAAGGGAACC
>CAYUBZ010000312.1:0-3044 GCA_964443205.1 uncultured Hyphomicrobium sp.
TTTTTCCATGCATGCATCGCGTGCTATGCCCTTTCGAGCCAGAGCTCGGAGGCGCATGATCGTTCTCGACCGCGTCAGCAAGTCGTTCGATGAGGGACAGACCTTCGCCTTGCGCGACGTGTCCCTGACAATCGAGCAGGGCGAGACGTTCGTCCTTTTGGGCTCTTCCGGGTCGGGCAAGACGACCATCCTGCGCTTGATCAGCCGTCTCATCGAGCCGACTTCGGGCACCATCACGCTCGATGGCCGCGATTTGCGCGACTACACCGAGACGGCGCTGCGCCGGAACATGGGCTACGTGTTCCAGGGCATCGGTCTCTTTCCCCACATGACGGTCGCCGACAACGTCGGCATCGGCCTGCGTCTCATCGGCGAGCCCGCGCCGCAACGAGAGGCCAAGGCCTGCGCCCTGCTCGAGCTTGTCGGGCTCGAGCCCGCCGCCTTCCTCGACCGTTTCCCGAGTGAATTGTCCGGCGGCCAGCAGCAGCGCGTGGCGGTGGCACGCGCATTGGCAACCGATCCCGACTACCTGCTCATGGACGAGCCCTTCGGCGCCCTCGACGCCCTGACGCGGGAATCACTGCAAGCCGAGGTCCTGCGGCTCAAGGCGAAGCTCGCCAAGACGATTCTGTTCGTCACCCACGACATCATCGAGGCGTTCCTGTTGGGTGATCGCATCGGCGTGTGCAACGCGGGCCATCTCGATCAGGTCGGAACGCGCCGGGAGCTTCTGAGGAACCCTGAGACAGATTTCGTGCGCGCCTTGCTCGCCCGGCCGCTGCAACAGCTCGAAGCGTTCCGGGAGCTGCCATGAGCGGCGTCGCGCACATGCTCTCCGTGATCGAGCAGAACGGGACCGAGCTGTGGCTGCGCACCGGCCAGCACATCATGCTCACTGGTGTGTCGACGTTGATCGCCATTGCCATCGGCATTCCGCTCGGTGTCTTTGCCGCCAAGCGCGGCTGGGCGGAACGGCCGCTGCTTGCCGGCGTTGGCATCTTGCAGACGGTCCCCAGTCTGGCCATGCTGGCGCTGCTGCTCGCCGTTCTGCAGCAGATCGGCGCGCTGCCGGCGATCATCGCGCTCACCCTCTATGCGCTGCTCCCGATCGTGCGCAACACGGTGACGGGTCTGCGCGGCATTGCGCCGGAGATCATGGAGGCGGCGCGCGGCGTAGGCATGACGGGCGCCCAGCAGTTGCGCCTCGTCGAGCTGCCGCTGGCGCTGCCCGTTCTCGTCGCCGGCGTGCGCACCGCTGCCGTGGTGGGCGTCGGCATCGCGACGCTCGCCGCCTTTATCGGCGCCGGCGGGCTCGGGCAGTTCATCAATCGCGGATTGGCACTGTCCAACACCGACCTCATCCTGCTTGGCGCCATACCGGCGGCGCTCCTCGCGCTTGCCGTCGACCAGTCGATCGGCGCCTTTCAATGGGGCATGGAGGCTCAGCGGCGGACGCGCGAGCCGGGGAAGGCGTGGGCGGCCCGGATCGCCATTGCGCTACCGGCCGTGATCCTCATCTTCGGCGGCGTCGCCTATTGGTCGGCGACGAGCAGCGGCTCTGCCGGCCAGACACCGTTGCAGGCCGGCCAAGGCGAAGAGGGAACGCTGCGCATCGGCGCCAAGAACTTCACCGAGAACCTGCTGCTCGCAGAGATGATCGCCCAGCTCTTGGAGGCGCGAACCGAGCTCAAAATTGAGCGCCACTATGGATTGGGCGGGACGATGATTGCGCACAACGCGTTGCGTGAAGGCGCGCTCGACCTCTACGTCGAATACACGGGCACCGCGCTGACGACGATCCTGCGCGCACCCACGATGAGCGATCCCGAGGCCGTATTCGATGTCGTCAGCAAGGCCTACGCGAAACAGTTCGACCTCATATGGCTGAAGCCCTTTCGCATCAACGACGCCTATGCGCTCGCCGTGCGCCGCTCGGTCGCGCAGACGCGCGGTTGGGCGACGATCTCCGACCTCGCGAGGGAGGCTGCCAACCTGCGTGCGGGTTTTACGCCGGAGTTCTCGCAGCGTCCCGACGGGTATCCGGGCCTGAAGAAGGCCTACGGCCTCAAATTCCGCCGCGTCTACGACATCGAGGCGGCGCTCATGTACCGCGCCGTCGCCGAGGACGAGGTCGACGTCATCTCCGCCTATTCCACGGATGGGCGCATCGACGCGTTGCAGCTCATCCTGCTCGACGACGACCGCCACCTCTTCCCGCCTTATTTTGCGGCGCCCGTCGTGCGCAAGGAGGTCCTCGATACGCATCCGCAGGTCCGCGACGTGATCGCACCGCTGGCGGACGTGCTCGACAATGCGACCATGCGCGCGCTCAACTGGTCCGTCGACGGCGAGAAAAAGAACCCGCGCGCGGTGGCAACGCAGTTCTTGCAGGCAAAAGGCCTGCTTCCCGCCGAAGCCGAGCGCGTGCAGCAGGCGGTGCCGTGAGCTTGCATTTTCCACTTCAAAAATTTGTGCTCGCAAGTCGCCATTTGTCTCACTTGCGGCCCGCTCTGTGAGCACTACGTGCATTCTTGGCGGACGGTGAGCACTACCTGCCTTGTTGGCGAACGGGGCAGGCGCAGCGCGCCGCGCAACTCACATGCCCGGCGACGTCGATGCTCTGCCTTGTTGCTATGAGCCAACCATCATCAGCACAGGAGGTATCGATGTCAGCATTCAAGACTTTGACGTCATCTGCCGTGGCTTTGCTTCTGCTTGCGGGCCCGGCGGCCGCCGTAACCGTGAAGAACACCAGCGGCAAACAGATCTCCATTGGTGTCGACTACGGCGCCAAATCGCAGGTCAAGAAGGTGGCCGCCGGTCAGTCCGCCACCTTTGATTGCAAGAACGGTTGCGGCGTGACCGGGCCGTGGGGCTACTCGTGGATGGCCAGCGGTAACGACACCATGAGCACCAACGGCAAGAGCCTCATCACGGCGAAGGGCTAAGGCGCTGAAGGGCGCGGGCGGTGCACCGGCCGGCGCCCTTTGAGCTCACTCTAGGACGAGGGCGGATGTGCCGCCGGTCGACCGGGAGCGCATCCG
>CAYUBZ010000313.1:0-3008 GCA_964443205.1 uncultured Hyphomicrobium sp.
TGCGTCACCTGGCAGCAACCGGTTTACCACGAAAGCAGCAATAAACACGGGCCCTGTCACAATCCTGCAATTTGAATCCCGTCATGGTCTCCTGTACGGGTTGAAAGGAGCTTGAAACTGCTCGAAAGGGCTCAGCATGGCCGACTATCGCACGCTGTTTATATCTGACGTGCACCTCGGAACGCGGGCAGCGCAAGCCGACCTGCTCTTGGACTTCCTGAAGGAGAACGACGCCGACACCATCTACCTTGTCGGCGACATCATCGACTTCTGGCGCATCCGGCGCGGAGCGATCTGGCCGCAATCCCACAACGACGTCCTGCAGAAGCTCTTGCGCAAGGCGCGCAAGGGCGCGCGCATCGTCTTCATCCCCGGCAACCATGACGAGGGCCTGCGCCAGTATTGCGGGTCGCACTTCGGCGGCATCGAGATCGAGCATCAGACGGTGCATACGACGGCCGACGGGCGCCGCTATCTGGTAATCCACGGCGACGAGTTCGACGTGGTCGTGCGCTACGCCAAGTGGCTGGCCTTCCTGGGTGACCGCGGCTACGAGCTGGCGCTGTGGATGAACCACCCGCTGAATTTCATCCGCCGCAAGTTCGGGCTGGGCTACTGGTCGCTGTCGGCGCATCTGAAGCTGCGGGTCAAAACCGCTGTGAACTTCATCGGCGAGTTCGAGAAATCGCTGTCGGAGGAGGCCAAGCGGCACGGCGTCGAAGGCGTCATCTGCGGGCACATCCATCATGCCGCCTCGCGCCAGATCGAGAACGTTCACTACCTCAACACCGGCGACTGGGTCGAGAGCTGCACCGCGATCGGCGAGAAAGAGGACGGGACGTTCGAGCTCATCCGCTGGCTCGATGTCGTTCGGGCGCGCGAGCGCGAGGCCGCAACGCAGCTCGCCGAAGCCTTGCGGGTCGCCTGATGCGCATTCTGGTCGCGACAGACGCTTGGCACCCTCAGGTGAACGGGGTGGTACGCACGTATGAGCGTCTCGCGCTGGAGCTCAAGGCGCTCGACGTCGAGCTGTCCGTTCTGGCGCCGCACGAGTTTCGCAACGTCCCCTGTCCCACCTACCCCGAGATCCGCCTCGCCGTGCCCGGCTGGGGCCGGGTGGCGCGCAGGTTCCAAGCAGAGAGGCCCGACGCGGTGCACATCGCCACCGAAGGGCCGATCGGGTGGATGGCGCGCCGCTATTGCCGCACTCGCGCCATCCCCTTCACGACCAGCTTCCACACGCGCTTTCCCGAGTACCTCTCACAGCGCTTCGCCATCCCGACCACCTGGACGACGGCGGTGCTGCGCCGTTTTCACAATGCCGGCCGCGGCCTGATGGCCGCCACGCCGTCGCTGGCGCGCGAGCTCGAGGCGCAAGGCTTCGAGCGGGTGATGCCGTGGACGCGCGGCGTCGACACCGGGCTTTTCCGCCCGCGACCCGTCCGTCACTTCGGCGCCGATCCGGTCTTTATCTACGTGGGGCGCATCGCGGCGGAAAAGAGCATCGCGGCGTTCCTCGAGCTCGACCTGCCGGGGCGCAAGGTCGTGGTCGGCGGCGGCCCGCAGCTCGCCGAGCTCAAGGCGCGCTACCCGGACGTGCTGTTCACGGGCAAAAAGACCGGCGAGGCGCTGGCCGAGTGCTATGCCTCGGCCGACGTGTTCGTGTTCCCGAGCCGCACCGACACGTTCGGCATGGTTCTGCTCGAGGCGATGGCGTCGGGCCTGCCGGTCGCGGCACTCCCCGTCACGGGGCCCGTCGACATCGTGACACCGGGCGTGACCGGCGTGCTGTCGGACGATTTGCGCGCAGCCGCGCTTCGAGCCTTGCGGCTCGACCGCGCGCAGGTTCGCGCGCGCGCAACCGATTTCGGCTGGGACCACGCCGCCCGCCTGTTCCTCGCCAACATCACTTCGGCCTGCTTGAAGGAGCCGGCCCGGGCACAGACGCTGCGCATGCTGCGCTTGGCGAAGACGCCGCGACGGCACTAGCGGCCGCTCAATCCTTTTTTGCGCGCTTCTCGGCGGCGAACTCGGCTTCCAGCGCCTTCTCCAGCTCCACGAGATCCTGCGGCAGCGGCATGCCATAGGCTTTGATCTCGTTCAGCTTCTCCATGAGCTGGAGGTAGAGCTCGTGGCGGTCCTCGGGCT
Organism: uncultured Hyphomicrobium sp.; assembly: GCA_964443205.1. Lineage (GTDB taxonomy): Bacteria > Pseudomonadota > Alphaproteobacteria > Rhizobiales > Hyphomicrobiaceae > Hyphomicrobium_A. The sequence goes on from CAYUBZ010000313.1 coordinate 2,149, forward strand.
CGTTCTGCATGCGCCCCACCAGAATGCCGATCTCGGCTTGGAGGTTTTCAAAGGCCATGAGGGCTCCTTTGGCTGCGGCCGCGTCTGGCGCGGACCTTATATGGGAAGTGGCTTCCACACTACTCCACCGGAAAGTTGAAGTAAGTGTGGGGGTAGGGCTCGTCGCGCAGCGTGTAGTGCCACCACTCCGTGGCCAGGTTGCGGAAGCCGTGCCGCGACATGATCGACTTCAGGAGCCCGCGGTTCTTTTTCTGCTCCAGTCCGATCCCTGAGTAGGCTGTGTGCGAGCGCGGGCTGAAGCAATCGAAGCCCGTTCCCATATCGATGCTGTTGTCGGGAAAGCGCGCCGCCTTCGGATTCTCGCAGGACTGCAACGGCTTGGACGGGTCGTAGGCCGGTTGCGGCGGCACGGGCAGCGGCACGATGGTGAGATCGAGGGTGCTGCCGCGGCTGTGGGTCGACCTGCTGGCGATGTAGCCGTCGCGGAAGAGATGGCGCTTGGCGACGTGCGGGTAGAACTCGGCCTTCATCTTCTTGTCGCCGAGGTGGCGCCCCCATCTGACGAAGTCGTCGACGGCACGTTGCGGACGATAGCAGTCGTAGACCTTGAGCCCCAGATCCTGCTTGCGCAGCTCCTCCTGGACGGCTTTGAGGGCTTGGGCGGCGCGCTTCGTCAGCAGGCATTTAGATGCGCGGTAGCCCGCGATCGGGCGTCCGACGAAGTTGTGGGGCGTGCGATAGCGCATATCGAGGGCAAGATCGGGAATGACGGAGCGCACGTCCACGATGTCGGCGGGGCGCTCGGCGGCGACAGCGGGAGCGGAGGCCTGCAGACATGCGGCCAGCGCCGCCGCTCCCAG
>CAYUBZ010000314.1:0-3006 GCA_964443205.1 uncultured Hyphomicrobium sp.
GCTCGCCTCAAGCCTTGCGCTTAGCGCGGCTTGCCTCCTCGGCCTTCAGCTCCTTCTTGGAGAGCTTGCCGATCATGGTCTTGGGCAACTCGTCACGGAACTCGATGACGGCGGGCATCTCGATCTTGGAGATCTTGGGCTTCAGGTGCTCGAGAATGTCCTTGGCCGAGACCTTGACCCCCGGCTTGAGCTTGACGAACGCCTTGGGCGCCTCGCCCCGCTTCGGGTCGGGGACCCCGATGACGGTCACCTCGGCGACGGCGGGGTGCTCGTAGATCGCCTCCTCGACGCGCCGCGGGTAGACGTTGAAGCCGTTGGAGATGATGAGGTCCTTGATGCGGTCCTCGATGAAGAAGAAGCCTTCCGCGTCCATGCGTGCGACGTCGCCCGTGCGCAGGAACTCGCCGACCGTCTGCTCGGCCGTCTCCTGCGGCCGCTTGTAGTAGCCCAGCATCACCTGCGGGCCCTTGATGCAGATTTCGCCCTTCTCGCCGGCGGGCACCTCCTTGGTGGGATCGGCAAGGTCGCGCAGCGAAATTGTCGTGCCCGGCAGCGGCAGGCCGATCGAGCCGGGCTTCACCGGACCTTCGATCGGATTGACGGCGGCGACGGGCGAGGTCTCCGACAGGCCGTAGCCCTCCAGCACCTTGCAGCCGGTGATCGCCTCGAACTGCTGCTTGACCTCGACGGGGAGCGCGGCGCCGCCCGAGAGGCAGTACTTCAACGACGACAGGTTGTGGCTCTTGATCTTGGAGTGGTTCAACAGTGCGTTGAACAAGGTGGGGACCCCCGGCATCACGGTGGGGCGCGTCTTGTCGATAAGACGCAGCGCCTCGTCGAGGGCGAAGCGGGGCATGATGATGATCTCGGCACCCTTGGCGATGGCGAAGTTCATGACCACGGTCAGCGCGAAGACGTGGAAGAACGGCAGGATGCCCAAGACGCGCTCCTCGCCGTCGGCGAGCTCCGGCTGCCAGGAGGTGACCTGCTGCACGTTGACGTAGATGTTGGCGTGGGAGAGCATGGCGCCCTTGGGCGTGCCGGTGGTGCCGCCGGTGTACTGCAGCACGGCGACGTCGCTCAAGGGATCGATCGCCACCCGGGATGGTTTGCCACCTCCGGCGAGCACGTCGCCTTCCAGAACGATGCGGTCGCGCACCGGCGAGACGAGGGGGCGGGCGAGATCCTTCGACTTGAAGAGCTTGAAGAGTGCGGCCTTGGCCGGCGGCAGCAGGGCGGGAAACGGGCACACCACGGCGCGGGGCAGCGCGCCGGACTTCAGCAGCGCCTCGACCTTGTCGAAGAGGACCTTCAGGTCCAGCGTCACCATCAGCTCGGTGTCGCTGTCCTTGACCTGGCCGGAAAGCTCGCTGACCGTGTAGAGGGGGTTGTAGTTGACGACGGTGCCACCGGCTTTCAGCACGGCGAAAAAGTAGATGATGAAGGTGGGCGTGTTGGGCAGGAAGAGGCCGACCTTGGTTCCCTTCTTGACTCCGATCCGCTGCAAGCCGGCCGCGGCCTCGTCAACGAGGCGCCCGATCTCCGCGTAAGAAAGTGTCTTGCCCAAAAAGTTGGTGCACCGGAGGGATCCGTGCCGCGCGACGGTATCGTCGAGCAGCGTGTAGAGCGGCGCCACATGCAGCGGCATGTTCCAGTCGACCCCGCGGGGATACCGCTTGAGCCACGGCATGGGCGGTGCAGCTGCGGTATCCGGGCCGCTTCGGAGGCCACTCTTTGCCATTCTTGGGCTTCTCCCAGGGCGGCCTGGTGCCGGCCGCCGAGCCGCTTGGCGGATCGGGCGGGTCCGTGCCCAGTCTCGGGTAACAGGACCTTGAAATCCGCCTTGTTATTGAACACGTTTTTAGGGGCGATGGCCATAGAGGGGAAGCTCAGGGCTTTGGACATCGCAACGGTTGTGAAGAGGTTTTGGTGTACTGTGGGTAACAGCAGACGCAACGGGACCTCTTTATGCGTCGTGCCGGCCGGCCCCTGCGGGCCGGCTGCAAGGGCCCGCGGCTGGACTTGATTGACGTTTAAGGATATGTGACGCGTCAGCTTGTTGTGCCACTGGCCTTGCACAAGGTAGGAACGAAGCAGCACGGGCCCCCGGCTCGGTTCGAGTAGGGGTGGGAGAGTGACATGGACGAAGTCGGAACCAAGATCATAGAGATCCTCAAGAAGCACATGAAGGAGCCGCGGGACGACATTTCCTTGTCGACTCCGTTGACGGATCTCAAGATAGAGTCGCTCGACCTCGCGATGATCGTTTTTGACATCGAAGATACTTTCGGCATCGAGATCCCCTATAACGCCAACGAGGAGGTCGAGGACTTCAAGACCGTCGGGTCGGTCGTCGATCGCGTTAAGGACTTGATGGCCAAGGGCCCCGCGGCGGCAGGAGCAGCCAAGGCCTGAGCAGAGGCCGGCTTCGTCTTGCGTAAGGTGCACCGCCCACGTGTCGGCTCGCGTTGAGCTCATCCCGGCGTCGCGCGCGACGCCCACAACCGGCAGGTACAGATAAGCTATGGCAAAGGCGAACGGCGCCCACCGCGTCGTAGTGACGGGGACTGGTGTCATCACGCCGATCGGTCTGACCGTCGACGATATGTGGGCCTCGATGAAGGCCGGCAAGTGCGGGGTGACCGAGCTTGGCGGCTTCCCGCTCGAGGATCTCAAGATCCTGATCGCGGCGCAGATCAAGGACTTCGATCCGAAAGCGCGGCTCAAGCACTTCCAGCGCGACAAGCTCGTGATGCACGCGGACCGCTACTCGTGGTTTGCCGCGGCGGCGGCCGACGAGGCGGCCAAGCAATCGGGCCTCGAGTTTCCGGTGGCCGAGCCCTACCGCACGGCCTGCATCGTCGGCTCGGGCGCCGGCGGCCTCGTCACCTTCGAGCAGTCCTATCGCGCCCTGTTTCTGGAGGGCAAGCGCGCGACCCACCCGCTGACGCTGTTGCGTATCATCGGATCGTCGGCCAGCGCCCACGTCGGCATCGAGTTCGGCAT
>CAYUBZ010000315.1:0-3005 GCA_964443205.1 uncultured Hyphomicrobium sp.
GAGGCCCTGCGCGCGCGCATCCTTGCCCACGTCCGGCGCCAGCCGGCGCCCGAGCTCGCCGACGTGGTGATCGCGCGCGGGCAGGGTGAGATCGACGAGCGCACCGTACCGCCCCACGCGAGGGCGATGCTGCGGCTGTTTTTGACCGCTTGACCGGGGCTGCAATTTCGGCAGAGTGCGCCCGCCCCACCAGAGCGAGATCGGTCTTGATGGAAGCGGGGCGCTTCCATCCCTTGCGATCCTGCCCGAGGACCTTCCCTGCATGGCGCTCAACTTCCATACGCTCGACGTCTTCACCGACCGCCGGTTCGGCGGCAATCCGTTGGCCGTCGTGCTCGGTGCCGACGACCTTGCGCCGCCGCAGATGCAGACGATCGCGCGCGAGCTCAATCTGTCGGAGACCGTGTTCGTCTTGAAGCCGGAGAATCCGGCGCATTCGGCCAAGATCCGCATCTTTACGCCCGGCCGCGAGCTTCCCTTCGCCGGCCACCCCACCATCGGCACCGCGATCCTGCTCGCCGAGCTGCGCACGCCGCTCGTCAATGGAGAGCGCGACGCCATCATCGCGCTGGAGCAGGCGATCGGAACGGTGCGCGTCGGCGTACGCTTGCGCGCCGGGCAAGCGCCGTTTGCGGAGTTCGATGCGCCCAAGCTGCCTCAGAAGGCCGGGACGCCCGCCGCGCGCGACCGGCTGGCCGGCGCGCTGGGATTGCTGCCGCGTGAGATCGGATTTGAGAACCACACGGCGCTGCGTATCTCTGCTGGCAACACGTTTGCATATGTTCCCGTGGAGAGCCTCGATGCGATCGCCAAGGCCCGCGTCAACGGTGCGCACTGGGCGGCGACCTTCCCCGATAACGAGGTCGACGGGGTCTACCTCTATGCGCGTGAGTGCGTGCACAAGGGCTCCGCCTTCCACGCGCGCATGTTCGCCCCACAACTCGGGGTGCCCGAGGACCCGGCGACGGGGGCTGCCGCGGTCGGGTTTGCGGGCGTGCTGCGCGAGTTCGACGTCCTGCCCGATGGGGCGCACAAGCGGGTGATCGAGCAGGGCTACGAGATGGACCGCCCCAGCACCATCGTGCTCACGCTCATCGTCCAGGGGGGCAAGCTGGACACGGTGCGGATCGGTGGACACGCGGTGCGCGTCGTCGACGCTACCATGGCGCTGTGACCCGGGATGGGCCAAAGCCCCGGCCGGGCGCTAACCGGTTGCGCCGATTTGGCCGCTTCCGGCCCTAGCGCAAACCGCTGGGATGTACTAAGAACTTGCCCCATGCGCCAGCCGATCGCCATTGACGGTCCCTTTGCAGCCCGCGCGGAGACCCTCCGCTGCGCTCACTCGGCGTGCGCCTTCCAGGCTCTGACCCTCCTCCTTAGCAGCCCCTGAGCCTCGGCAGTCCCTAATCGGGACGGGCGCTCAGGGGATAAGAAGTCGAGCGAGCTGATGGATCAACGCCAGCTCTCAGCGAGGGCTGGCCTGAGCGAAAGACGAGACCGATGAGCACGAATACCGAAAAGCCCCAGGGTCACGAACCGGGGGCGGATCATGTCCGCATCTTCGACACCACGCTGCGCGACGGCGAGCAATGCCCCGGCGCGACCATGACGTTCGAGGAGAAGCTCGAGGTTGCCGACTGTCTCGATGCCATGGGCGTCGACATCATCGAGGCGGGCTTCCCCATCGCCTCGGAGGGCGACTTCGAGGCCGTGACCGCGATCGCCAAACGCGTCAAGACCGCCACCGTCGCCGGACTTGCGCGCGCGATCTTTGCCGACATCGACCGGGCAGGCGAGGCCGTGCGCCACGCGCAGCGCGGGCGCATCCATACGTTCGTCTCGACCTCGCCCATCCATCTCGCCCACCAGATGCGCAAGACGGAGGCCGAGGTTTTGGAGATCATCACCGCGACGGTTGCACGCGCGCGCAACCTCGTCGAGGACGTCGAGTGGTCGGCGATGGACGCCACCCGCAGCTCGATCGACTACCTGTGTCAATGCGTCGATGCGGCCATCAAGGCCGGCGCCACGACCATCAACCTGCCCGATACGGTCGGTTACACGACGCCGGAGGAATACGCCGCCATGTTTCGCGCCATGCGCGAGCGGGTGCCCGACGCCGACAAGGTGATCTTCTCGACCCATTGCCACAACGACTTGGGGCTGGCGGTTGCCAACTCGCTGGCGGCTCTGGGCGCGGGTGCGCGGCAGATCGAGTGCGCGGTCAACGGCATCGGCGAGCGGGCCGGCAACGCGGCACTGGAAGAGATCGTGATGGCGATCCGCACGCGCCGCGACGTGCTCGCCTACGACACGCGCATCGATACGACGATGCTGTCGCGCGCCTCGCGGCTGGTCTCGGCGGTCACCAACTTCCCCGTGCAGTACAACAAGGCGATCGTCGGGCGCAACGCCTTCGCCCACGAGAGCGGCATCCACCAGGACGGCATCCTAAAGTACCAGCAAACCTACGAGATCATGACGCCGGAGTCGGTCGGCGTCGGCAAGTCGTCGCTGGTGATGGGCAAGCACTCGGGCCGCAATGCCTTCCGTGCGAAATTGAAGGAATTGGGCTACGAGCTGGGCGAGAACGCGTTCGAGGACGCGTTCGTGCGGTTCAAGGGCCTCGCCGACCGCAAGAAGCACGTCTACGACGAGGACATCGAGGCGCTCGTCGACGAGGGCATCGCCCACATGCACGACCGAATGAAGGTCGTGTCGCTCACCGTCATCGCCGGCAACATGGGCCCGCAGTCGGCCACCCTGACGCTCGACATCGACGGCGTGCAGCATACCGTGCAGTCGACGGGCAACGGCCCGGTGGACGCCACCTTCAACGCCATCAAGATGCTGGTTCCGCACGAGGCCAAGCTCGACCTCTACCAGGTGCACGCCGTGACCGAAGGCACGGACGCCCAGGCCGAGGTGTCGGTGCGGCTGGAGGAGGGCGGGCGCATGGTGACGGGCCGCGGCGCCGACACCGATACCATGGTCGCCTCGGCGCG
>CAYUBZ010000316.1:0-1637 GCA_964443205.1 uncultured Hyphomicrobium sp.
GTGGGCACCTGGCCCGAGATGCAGACCAGGGGAATGGAATCCATGAGCGCGTCGGTGAGGCCCGTGACCGAGTTGGTGGCGCCCGGTCCCGAGGTGACGAGCACGACGCCGACCTTGCCGGTCGAGCGCGCATAGCCCTCGGCGGCGTGCACGGCGCCGCCCTCCTGGCGCACGAGGATGTGCTTGACCTTCTCCTGCTGGAAAAGCTCATCGTAGATCGGCAGCACGGCGCCGCCGGGATAACCGAAGATATGCTCGACCCCTTGGTCGATCAGCGCCGCAATCACCATCTCGGCGCCCGTCATCGTGCGTGCCATCGCCCACTCCACACAAGAATGCCGCCGAAGCGCGCGGGATAGGGGGCCACTTAGGGCGCACCCGCCGCGGCTGGCGGCGCGATCTCTGGCGGGCAACCTACGGCCGCCAAAATGGCCGGTCAATGCTAAGGATCAATAAAAGCTACAATATCTGGCCCGTTCAGTTCCATTTCTTTCGTTGAAATCCATTTCCACGTAATCATATTGCCGCGAGCCCAGGTGAGCTGCCGTTTCGCATACTGGCGTGTCTCGGTCTGCGCCGCCTGCACCGCCTCCTCCCGGGTCAGCGCGCCCTCGAGATGGCGCAGGAGCGGGCGCACGCCGAGCGCGCTCATGACGGGGAGCGCCGGATCGAGCCCCAGCGCGCCCAGATGCTCTACTTCTTCGAGTGCACCGGCGGCCATCATCGCGGCGAAGCGCGTTTCGATGCGCCGGTTCAGCTCGGCGCGTTCCGGCGCCACGACGATGCGCACCGTTTCAGCCGCGTCGAGCACCGGCTCGCGGGCGCCGCGCTGCCACTCGAGAAGCGATACGCCGGACGCGTCGAGAACCTCCAGCGCGCGCACGATCCGCTGCGTGTCGCCCGGCTCAAGCCGCTGCGCCATCTCCGGGTCGCGGCGGGAGAGGATGCGGTGAAGCTCTCCGCTACCGGCCTTTGCCGCTTGCGCGCGCCAGTGCGCGCGAACGGCGTCCGGCACCTGCGGCATGGGCGACAGACCCTCGATCAGCGTTTTGAAATAGAGCCCCGTGCCGCCGACGATGATCGGCCGGCGGCCGGCGCTGCGCGCCTCCTCGAGTGCGCGCGCGGCGTCGGCAGCATAGCGCCCCGCCGAGTAAGGCTCACGCCCCGCAACGAAGCCGTAGAGCGCGTGCGGGACGCGGGCCTCCTCCTGCGCACTCGGACGCGCGGTCAGGATGTGCAGATCGCGATAGACCTGCATGGAGTCGGCGTTGATGACGACACCGCCGTAGCGCTCGGCGAGCCGCAGCGCCAAGCCGGATTTTCCGCTCGCTGTCGGCCCTGCGATAAGAATGGCGCGTGTCAATCGTCTCACCGGAAAGAAACGGGCATATTTGCCCAGTCTGCACTATATCTAAGCTATGGCACGCCTTCCCCTAGTCTCAACCGAGCCCGACCGGCCTTCCTTAACCGCCGGGCGGCAGTGGATCTTCGGCTATGGCTCGCTCGCCCATATCGAGAATTTGAGGAGCTTTCTCGCACGCCATCGCGGCGCGCTCGGCACCCATGGCTATAGCGAACTCGTCGGCTTTGAGCGGACGTGGACCGTGGCGATGGATAACAGCCGGACGCTGCCGCGC
>CAYUBZ010000316.1:1737-3003 GCA_964443205.1 uncultured Hyphomicrobium sp.
CGAGGTCGACCCAGCTATGCTCGAGGTCCTCGATTCGCGTGAGCGCAACTATCGGCGCGCCGACGTGACCGTCCACGTTTCCGCTCCCGCAGACGGCACGGTCTGGACCTACGTCGGAAGCCCGGAAGCCAAGGCGCGTTTCCATCACGGTCTGCACAGGCGCGCGCTTGTCATTGACAAAGGCTACGCGCACAGCATCGAGACCGCATTCGCTCGTGCCGGCCTTCCTTACGAGGCAGCCCTGCCCGCCGGCGTCCCTCTGATGGAGCTGACACGGGTCGAGACGTGAGGCGCCTCAATAGTTGATGGTGGTGCGCAGGCCCAACACCATCGCATTCGGCACCGCCTTCATCGGATCGTTGGGATCGGGCGCGTGTCCGCCCGGGTTCCAGAAATACTGAAAGTCGGGCTGCAACACGAACCCCGGCACGATCTGCGCCGCGTAGCTCGCCTCAAGAAGTGCCTCGTAGCTGGCAATGACCGGGCGATGGTCTGCTTTCTGCCGATTGGAGACATCCGGCGAAATGCCGGTGTAGGCGAAACCGATCGCGAGCGTGTCGTCCGGGCGCGCGTCGTGGAGGCCCGCAAACGTCATGCCGGCCTCCCAGTAATGGTTGACCGGGTTGTGGTCGGGCGCGCCGATCACGCGGCCAAATATCGAGATGCCCCTGGGGTCGCCTCCTCCTGGTAGCCGGTAGATCATTTGATCGAGGATGCCGTAGAGCCCGAAGTCCCCGTCGGTAGCGAGTTGCGACTCCCTCACAAAGCTGACGTGCACACCGCCCGTGATGATGTGCTGAAATGCATACATGCCGAAGTTGCGATAGCCACCGAGCTTGATTGTCCCGGCAAGTTGCCCCGGCTCCTGATTATAGCTGTAGGCGGCCTCGGCTATCAGCAGAGGCGGCGCGTCGATTGGAAAGAGCAGGCCATTGGGGTTGCACTCCTGCGGGTCCTGCTCGGGCAAGCAGTCTCCGGCGGGGTTGCCGTTGAAGACGCCAATGAGGGCCCCGAACCTGTCGCTCGGATTGAAGGCGAGGCGCACGCCCGGCGTCGCCAACGGATAGGCGGGACCGTTCTGCGGCATGTTGGTGGCCGTCATGGCGGACCAGCCCCAGGTGTCGTTGAGGAACGCGGTCCCGCCCTTGCTGAGCATGAACTCCGAGTCAGCAGCGAGCTGCCCGAAGCGGATCGATACCCTGTGGTCCCAAAGCTTCTGCTCCAGCCACAGCTCGAACAGGCGCGTTGAGGGATCCGCCTCGATGA
>CAYUBZ010000317.1:0-2993 GCA_964443205.1 uncultured Hyphomicrobium sp.
GTCATCGCCCAAGTGCTATCGGGAAACGCCGAAGCTCGAGCCCTGACCTCGATTATGGGATCGGCCTGGCCGTTGCCTACTGATCGGCGCCGAAGGCGACATCACGGCGTGCGACCCGGATGCCAATCGTAAAGCCGGCAACCACGTCGATCAGGGCCGTAATCATGAGCAAGAAGAAGACCGAGGTAGCGGCCTGCGGCACCATCAGGAACTCGACGAGACAGGCTACGAAGACCAGCATCGACAAGCCATGATCGACGAGCGAGGACGTTGTCGTGTACGTCGCCTTGACCAGCTCGACGAAGAGCAAGAGCAGCGTCACGAGAATGATCGTGTCGCCCCACGTGAACCGCCAAACACCTCCGCTCAACAGTCTCAGCTCGGGCAAGGCCAAGTTGTTGAGCGCATCAGGGCCAATCAGCAAGACGATCACGTTGTAGAGAAGGAACGCAACCACGATGAGTGGAATCGACCTGAGCGACATGAACGTTTCCCTTTCCGGTTGGCCTTGGTGAGCTCAACAGAGGAACTTTTGCCACGTGAAGCTTGCGGCTGCAACGTAGAAAGGCCGCTGGTGTGACCAAATCCGGGCGGTTTGTGCCTTAGACGTCGGCCTTCGGCTCGAGGATCTGGCGCCCGCGGTATTTTCCCGTCTTGAGGTCGATATGGTGCGGGCGGCGGCGCTCCCCGGACTCTTTGTCCTCCACGTAGGTCGGAGCCTTGAGAGCATCATGCGACCGGCGCATGCCCCTCTTCATCAGCGACACCTTTTTTCTCGGAACGGCCATCTCATTTAACTCCGTGCATTGGCGTAAAGCTTGGCGCCGGCTGAGCGCGCTTCCGCTCGTGCCTGGGGCCGGCAAATGAACGCCCAGTGCGGACTATCGGACCGGGGCAAGCTCGGGCGCCTTATACGCACATTCCTCAGGCAGTGCCAGAGGCTTGCGGGCCAAGGTTATTCGCCCCCCAAAACACAGCTCGCCGCCTCCGGCGAACGCGCCGCGCGCCGCTGGATCACGGTGGCGCGCCGCGACGTCCACGGTCCGGGCGCACTTGCATCCCGTGCCACAGGATTGGGCAGCGTCACGGCCAGCTGCGCCGCCTGGCGCGCGTTGAGCCGGCTGGCCGATCTATTGAAATGCGCCCTCGCGGCGGCCTCGGCCCCGAAGATGCCGGGGCCCCACTCGGCGATGTTGAGGTAGACCTCCAGTATGCGCCGCTTCGGCCACATCAGCTCGATCGCGTACGTCAATGGCACCTCGACCAGCTTGCGCACATAGCTCTTTGCCGGCCAGAGAAAGAGGTTCTTGGCCACCTGCATGGTGATCGTGCTCGCGCCGCGCGGCGTTCCGCCCGAGCTGCGCCGGATGGCGGCGGCGACCTCGCCAAAGTCGATGCCCCAATGGGAGCAGAAGCGGCCGTCCTCGGACGCGATGACGGCGCGCATGAGATTGGGAGAGATGCGTTCGAGCGGCACCCATTGCCGCTGGATGCTGGTGCCGCCGAGCCATTTCAGGACCATCAAGGACGAGAACGGCGGGTTGACGAAGCGGTAGACCGCTATGAGGAACAAGACGACCGTGAACCAGCCGGCAAAAACGATGGCGGCGACCTTGGCGGCGCGCACGCTGATCGCCTTGACCTGCTCTCGGTCCCAATGCTCCAGCAACGCACGCGGATGGCCCTGAACCCACGACAGCGCCACGCTACGCCACGCTTCTGGCGCCGGCTTGGTCGGCTGCGTATTTTGCGTCGTTGGATCGACGGCGGCCTGAGGGTCGGACCTATCCATACTGTCCTTGACTGCCCTGGGTGCCAGCAAGGGACCCTGCCGCAAAAGTCAGGCCGGGCGGGGTCTGAACGTTCAAATGCGGCGGCTCAATGAGACATGCCGGGTATGTTTTTCTCGCGCGGATCGCCCGATTGCGGTTTCTTGGTATCGAACACCTGCTCGGTGTGCGCTCTGGCGCCCGCCACCTGGCTCGCGGTCAGCACGCACGAGTTGTTCTTGTCGAGGAGCGCAAAAGCCCGGTTGGGCTTGTCGACGAACTCGGTCCGCGCGAGCTTCGTATCGCCGTCGGCATCGTAGTACCGGAACTCGACCGTCTGGAACATCCGGTCGGTGCTGATGAGTGTCGCGTATTCGGCGCGATCCAAGAACCCGTCGTGGTTGGCGTCCGCCCCGTCGAAAAGCTCGCCGGCATAGGCCCGCCATTCCTCGCACGTGACGACGCCGTCGCGGTCGCGATCCCAGCCCCCCGCAGCGGACAGGAACACCCGGTCGACCTCGCCCAGCGAGGAGGACCCCGAGCAGCCGGCCAGAAGCACAAGCAGCATGCCTGCCGCGCTCATGCGGCACCGGATACGGCAAGCACCCATTCTTTTTCTCATTGGCTCTGTCCCCAAAAGGCTGCGACGCAGCTCACCCCTCAGGCCGTGTGTCTGCGGTGCACCGAGCCCGATGACCCCGGACCGAAACGCCGCTCGATATAGTCCTCTACGATCTGCTTGAACTCGGCGGCAATATTCGGGCCGCGCAAGGTCACGCTCTTCTTGCCGTCGATGAACACCGGTGCGGCCGGCGTCTCGCCCGTTCCCGGCAGCGAGATGCCGATATCCGCCTGCTTCGACTCGCCGGGACCATTGACGATGCACCCCATGACCGCCAGGCTCATCGTCTCCACGCCGGCGTAGCGCTGCCGCCACTCGGGCATGCGGTCACGGATCATATCCTGTACGTCGCGGGCAAGCTCCTGGAACACCGTCGACGTCGTTCGCCCGCAGCCCGGGCAGGCCGCAACGACCGGGACGAACGATCTGAGCCCCATGCTCTGCAGGATCTCTTGCGCGACCTTCACCTCGAGCGTGCGGTCCCCGCCGGGCTCCGGCGTGAGCGAGACGCGAATGGTGTCGCCGATGCCGGCCTGCAGCAAGAGCCCGATGCCGGCGGTGGAGGCGACGATGCCCTTGGAGCCCATGCCGGCCTCGGTGAG
>CAYUBZ010000318.1:0-2991 GCA_964443205.1 uncultured Hyphomicrobium sp.
GCATAATCCATCAGGCGTCTTCCACTCCCCGGCGGGGTTTTCCTCTGTCTGATTCAGGTGTGCTCCGGTCTGCGCGCTAGGCCATGAGCGAAGGCGCAAACGCAGGCGGCTCGGCTTCATCGTGAACGCGAAGACCTCTGTTGTGACGCTGGGATCTTCCGAGTGCTCAAACGAAAAATTGCGCGCTAGCGTGGCCAGCACCATCTTCATTTCCAGTGTCGCCAGATAGCGGCCCGGGCAAAAACGGGGACCGGCACCAAACTGCATGAAGGCCCGCGTCTTGTGCGCAGGACAAGCGCTCTCGCGCGGGTCAACCCATCGCTCCGGCTTGAAATCCTTCGCGTCCTGATAGTTGTTGTCATCTAGCGTCGCGGGCCTGGTCAGCAAGAGCACCGGCGTCCCCTTGGGGATCTCGATACCAGCCAACTCGATGCTCTCGTTGGCCTCGAGAAAGTGGAACGGTGCGACAGGTCTCATCCGCATCGCCTCGAACGCCACGCCTTCGAAAAGGCGGAGCTCGGCCGTGTCGGCGAACGTCATTGGAATGCGGGCATCCCCCAGCGCATCGAGCGCGGCACGGTGCAGCGTCTCTTGAAGTTCCTGGTTGCCGGCGAGCAAGTATATGGCCCAGGCGAGGCTGTAGGCTGTCGTGTCCTCGCCCGCGAGAAGCAGCGTAATGACATTTGCGTACACGTCATCGTCGTTGAAGTCGGAGTCTGGCTCGTCCAGGAGCGCAAGCATTGCCTCGAGAAGATTGCGAGGTTTTCTATGAGGCTCTCGGCGCATGGATTCGCGCGCATCGGAGATCATCTCATCCACGAAGGCACGGACCGCCTTCAACGAGCGATCGAGCCGGTAGTCTCGTGGCAGCTTGAAATATCGCCAATAAGGAAGGACTGCGTTCGCCCTGCAGCTGATCATCGGCATGATGACCTCGATGTGGCGCTGTATGGTGTTGTCGTCGCACTCGAGCGTGTTCACGTCCTTGCCGAACAACAGGGTTGCCGTGGTGTCGACGGTAAAGTGGGTAAGGTCCCCAATCACGTCTGTGTCGGTTCCGGCATCCACGCTTCGCTGCCAGCGTCGGCGCAACCGATCGGTTATAAGCTGCAACGTCGGGAAGAAGCTCTCGAGTTGGTGCGGCGCAAGTGCGCGCGTCACGAGATTGCGCTGCGGGCGCCACGCCCCTCCCTCGACCGAGAAGAGACCGTTGATCCCAAGCTCTCTGGCAACCGGCTCGATGGTGGACAACCGCCGGAAATGGCCGGGACGGTCCTTGAGCGCGGAGATTGCGATCTCGACTTCAGAGGTCACAAGTACGCGCTTGGGCCCCAGCTTGAACGTGTAGGTCGGACCCAGCGTTTCAGCCCACTCCTCGAGCTTGGCGTGCAGCTGCTTGCGATCGATCTGATGCAGATTGCCGAGCCAGGGCAAGGCGCCGGGGGCCGGGAGATCCTCCAGCTGCCGTTTGGTGGTGCTCGTATCGACTCTCATCGCTGCTCTCCGTGCGGCGTTCTGCTTGTGACGGGGCGGTGCTCAACTCGTGCCGCGCCTCCCGCCAAAATGCGGAGCCGTCATTGGGCTGCTAGGCCGAGCTCAATCGCAGCGGCCGTAATCTTGCCCGATGCAGCCGAGTCGTCCTTGAAGACCTCGAGCGCCTTGCGGAACGCAGTTGCCGCGACCTCTCTCTCACCGAGCACAACTCGGGAGCGCATAAGGCGGGTCCAACCCTCGACGTCTCGCGGAGAGCGCTCTAGGCGATTTGCCAGGCCCTCGACCATCGATCGGATTGCAGCGTCACGCTCGCGCGAAGGCGTCGCGTCGGACTCGACAAGTGTTCGCTTGGCGATGGCGTCTGTCTGCAAAGACGAGGCGGCCTCTGAACTGTCGTTTGCGGAGGCCTTCGCCTTGGCTTCCTCAAATGAGAGCTTGAGCTCGGCTGACCCCGGATCAAGCTCTACCGCCTTCGCATAGGCGGTAGCTGCCTCTTCAAAGCGCCCCGTGTGGAAATAGGACCATCCGAGCATCTGCCAGCCTTGGATGTCGTCCGGGGTGGTTTTGAGCCGAGCCGCTAGCCGTTCGATCATCGTGTTCACGTCAGGCAGCAGTTTGCCGGCTGCTGCCATGGACGACGGTTCTTCGGTGTCAATAGAACGCGTGTAGTCGGTGAGGCGCGCAAGCGTTTCGCCATCCGACCCAGAGCCCGACAGCGAGGGCGAGTTCGTATCCCCTGAGCCGGTCGCCCCTGGAGGATCCCCCACATAAGAGGTTGCCGCGCCAATGACTGCAACGAGGAGAAAGACCGTGGCAGCCGCAATCAACGCCCCGGATGCACCTTGAAGGAGCCTCAACGACATCTGCAAGCCCTCCTCTGGCGGCGGTGATGATGGCGCTGATGGGCGAGACATCGCCGGCGCCAATAGGCGCAACGGCGGCGGTATCGCTTTTTGGAAAGGTAGGGATAGCCATAGTAGACATAGCCGCGCCCGATATGCTTCGGGTAAAACCCGCGGCTGTAGTAGTACGGATAATCGTAGGCGAGATAGTTCGGACCTATAGGCAGGTAGAGCCGTCGACCGCGGCGGCGACGCTTGATCTCAATCACATTATTCCTGGCACTTTCACCGGGCTTGAGAAGGGCCGGCCAGGCCGAAGCGGCATTGGCCGTTGGCGCAATGTCGAGCAAACCGACCGCCAGGAAGCAAGCCATCAGAATAGATGCGAATAGATTCCAACTACTCATGAGATTACCTCGTATCGTTCCCCGTCATCCGCGATCGGTCAGAACTTCCTCCGGAGCTCGGCGCGGACGCCGAAGTTGTCTTCGTCGGCGCCTTCGAGGATCTGATAGGTCGCATCGGCGCGGAACAGCCAGGCCAGGGTGAGCGGGACCTGATAGCGCACACCGAAGCCGTATTGCGCATCCTTTGCGCCGATGCCGTCATCCTCGAAGGGCTGCACCATGGCCACCTCGAAGACGATCTGCTGATC
>CAYUBZ010000319.1:0-1459 GCA_964443205.1 uncultured Hyphomicrobium sp.
TCATTGACCGCCCCATCTTCGCGTCTGTCCTTTCGCTGGTCATCCTGATCATCGGTTCGATCGCCTATTTGACGCTGCCGGTCGCCCAGTTCCCCGAGATCGTGCCGCCGACGATTGCCGTTCACGCGAGCTACCCCGGCGCCAACGCCGTCACCGTTTCCGACACGGTCGCCTCCGTCATCGAGCAGGAGGTCAATGGCGTGGAAGGCATGATCTACATGTACTCGCAGTCGACCGACGACGGCGAGATGTCCCTGCGGGTCACCTTCGAGATCGGGACCGACATCGACAAGGCGCAAGTGCTCGTACAGAACCGGGTGGCGCAAGCCGAGCCGCGCCTGCCCGAGGAGGTGAGGCGCAACGGCATCACCGTCAACAAGCGCGCGCCCGATCTGCTGCTGGTCGTCCACCTCGTGTCGCCGGATAAGACCTACGACCAAGTCTACATTTCCAACTATGCCATTCTCAACGTCGTCGACGAGCTCGCGCGCATCCGTGGCGTGGGCGACGTGACGATATTCGGCGAGCGCGAGTATTCAATGCGCGTGTGGCTCGATCCCGAGCGCATCGCCTTGCGCGGCATGACGGCAGACGAGGTGCTTACGGCGCTGCGCGCGCAGAACATTCAGGTTGCCGGCGGCGCGCTCGGCCAACCGCCGCAGCAGGACATGGGGGCCTTCCAACTCTCGCTCCAACTCAAGGGGCGCCTGCTCGAGCCGAGCGAATTCGAGAATATCGTCCTCAAGTCGGGCCGGGACGGTCGCGTCGTCCGGGTGAAGGACGTGGGTCGCGTCGAGCTCGGGGCGCTCAACTACACGACCTACGGCTACCAGGACAAATTTCCCGCCACCGTGATGATCGTCACGCAGCAGCCTGGCTCCAACGCCATTGCGACCGCGAACGCGGTCAAGCAGGAGATGAAGCGCATCTCGCAGAGGTTCCCCAAAGGACTCGAGTACCGCATCATCTATAACCCGACCGAGTTTATCGAGGTTTCGATCGCCCAACTCTATCTGACGATCCTCGAGGCCATTGGGCTCGTCGTCATCGTCGTTCTCTTGTTCCTACAGACGTGGCGGGCAACGATCATTCCCCTTGCCGCCATTCCCGTCTCGCTCGTCGGCACGTTCGCGGTCATGGAGGCCCTTGGCTTCTCCATTAACATGCTGACGCTGTTCGGGCTCGTCCTCGCCGTGGGCATCGTCGTCGACGACGCGATCGTGGTGGTGGAGAACGTCGAGCGCAAGTTGCGCGAGGGTCTCAAGCCGGTGGAGGCCGCGCGCGTCACCATGGACGAGGTCGGCACCGCCCTCGTTGCCATCGCGCTGGTGCTCACCGCCGTTTTCGTTCCCACCGCCTTCCTCGGCGGCATAACGGGCCAGTTCTACCGCCAGTTCGCCATCACGGTGGCAACCGCCACCATCATCTCCGCGTTCAACTCGCTCACCTTGAGCCCCGC
>CAYUBZ010000319.1:1559-2989 GCA_964443205.1 uncultured Hyphomicrobium sp.
GATGAGGTCGTGCGCCGGGCCAATCAAATGATCCTTGAAGCCCCAGGCGTCGCCCACACGGCGTCCTATGCGGGACGGTCCGGATCGACGTTCTCCAATGCGACCAATGCGGGCGCCATCTTCGTGGTCGTCGACGACCCCGATGAGCGTCTGGCCAAGGGGCTGACCGTGGAGAAGATCGCTGACGATGTGCGCGCGCGTCTGAATACCATCGAGGAATCGAGGACGTTCGTGTTCATTCCGCCGCCGGTGCGCGGCATGGGCGGGCAAACCGGATTCTCCATGCGATTGCAGAACCGCGCCAATCTCAAGCCGGCCGAGTTCGAGGAGGTGGCGAAGGAGTTCATCGAGAAGGCCAACCAGACGCCCGGCATCAAGAATGTCTTCACGACCTTCTCCACCTCCACGCCACAGATCTATGTCGACGTTAATCGCGACAAGGCACAGATGCTGAAGGTACCGCTCGATTCCATCTTCGAGGCATTGCGCGTCTACCTCGGCTCCGCCTATGTCAACGACTTCAACATGTTCGGGCGCACCTATCGCGTGACCGCGCAGGCCGACGCCAGGTATCGCGTCGATCGGGAGAACATTGCCCGCATCCGCGTGCGCAACGAGGCTGGGCAGATGGTGCCGCTCGCCAATCTCGTGACCTTCCGCAACATCGCGGGACCCGATCGCATGCCGCGCTACAATCTCTTCCCCACCGTCGAGGTCAATGGCGCAACCGACCCGGGCATCAGTTCCGGCGAGGCGATCAAGATCATGGCGAATCTTGCCAACCGCACGCTGCCCGATGGCATCACGTACGAGTGGACCAATCTGTCGTACCAGGAGGTCAAGGCCGGCAGCACCGGCTACTACATCTTCGTGCTGTCGGTGGTGTTCGCGTTCTTGGCGCTGGCCGCTCAGTTCGAGAGCTGGTCTTTGCCGCTCGCCATCATCCTCATCGTGCCGATGTGCCTCTTGAGCGCGCTGATCGGCGTCACCCTACACGGCCAGGACATTAACATCCTGACGCAGATCGGCTTCATCGTTCTGATCGGGCTTGCCGCCAAGAACGCCATCCTGATCGTGGAGTTCGCGCGCCAGCTGGAGGAGCAGGGGCGCGATCGTGTGTCGGCCGCCATCGAGGCCGCCCGGCTGCGGCTGCGGCCCATCCTGATGACGTCGCTCGCTTTCACCTTCGGCGTCGTGCCCCTCTACATGGCGACCGGCGCGGGCGCGGAGATGCGCATCGCGCTCGGCACCGGAGTGTTCTGGGGCATGATCGGCGTCACGCTGTTCGGGCTCATTTTCACGCCGGTCTTCTACGTGGTCATCCGCGGACTATCCGAGCGCAACCGCCGGCGCAAGGCGGCCGCCCCCGGCGAAGCACGCTCGCCTGCCGAATGACTTATCGTCAGAAGTTGATCAAGGCGCCCGTGCTC
>CAYUBZ010000320.1:0-2968 GCA_964443205.1 uncultured Hyphomicrobium sp.
TCGATCTGGGCGGCATCGACGGATTGCTGCACGTCACCGACATGGCCTGGCGGCGCGTCAATCACCCCTCCGAGATCTTGAACGTCGGCGACACGGTCAAGGTGCAGATCATCCGCATCAATCCCGAGACGCAGCGCATCTCGCTGGGCATGAAGCAGCTGCAGGCCGACCCCTGGCAGTCGATCGAGACCAAGTACCCGGTCGGCACGCGCGTGCAGGGCACCGTCACCAACATCGCCGACTACGGCGCCTTCGTGGAGCTGGAGCCGGGCGTCGAGGGATTGATCCACGTCTCGGAGATGAGCTGGACCAAGAAGAACGTGCATCCCGGCAAGATCGTCTCGACGAGCCAGCAGGTCGAGGTGCAGGTGCTCGAGGTCGATTCCAACAAGCGGCGCATCTCGCTCGGCCTCAAGCAGACGCAGGAGAACCCCTGGGAATCCTTCCTCGCCGCACATCCCAAGGGATCGCAGGTCGAGGGCCCCATCCGCAACATCACCGAGTTCGGCCTGTTCGTCGGCCTCGATGGGGGTGTCGACGGCATGGTGCATCTGTCCGATCTCGACTGGACGCGCGCCGGCGACGAGGTGATCAAGGACTTCAAGAAGGGCGACACGGTCAAAGCGGTGGTGCTCGACGTCGACAGCCAGAAGGAGCGCATCTCGCTCGGCATCAAGCAGCTCTCCGGCGATCCCATCGACGCGCTTGGCAAGTTCAAGAAGGGCGACACCGTGACGTGCACGGTGGTGGCCGTTCAGGAGAACGGCATCGAAGTCAAGATCGCCGACAGCGATTTGATCGCTTTCGTCAAGCGGTCCGACCTCTCGCGCGACCGCTCCGAGCAGCGCCCCGACCGCTTCAACGTGGGCGACAAGGTCGACGCGGCCGTCACCAGCATGGACAAGGCGGCACGCCGCATCACGGTGTCCGTCAAGGCGCTGGAGATCGCCGAGGAGAAGCAGGCGGTGGCGCAATACGGCTCGTCGGACTCGGGCGCCTCGCTCGGCGACATCTTCAAGGCCGCCATCAAGAAGCGCGAGACGGCCGGCAGCGACGCTGACGCCGACGGCGACGAGAGCGCCGACGGTGACGGCGAGGAGCCGGAGAAAAAGGAATAGCCCGCGGGGCCCTTCGGGGCGCGCGACACGATGCGAGATCGGCGCGGCGGGGCAGCCCTGCCGCGCTGACGTTTCGGAGAGGCTTGCTTCCTCGCCACTATTGTAGGGCGCCGCAACCTTGCCTAACCTCGGCGCCGCGCGAGGCTCCTTCCAGGAGCCGGCGTCTAAAGGCCGGAGAGCCGGGATGACCGCTGAGATCGATACGCTGCTCGACCGCCGCCGCTTGCGCCGCAGGCTTTCCCTGTGGCGGGCGCTTGCGATCGGCGGGGTCGTCGTCGCGCTGTTTGCCTTGGCGGCGGCCGGTGACCGGCTGACGGATGCCCTGGGCGGCAAGCAGATCGCCCGGATCGCGATCGAGGGCACGATCTTGGAGAACCGCGACCAGCTCGAATTGATAAGGCGTGTCGGCGAGGCCGACAACGTGAAGGCGGTGTTGGTTTTCGTGAACAGCCCGGGCGGCACGACGACGGGCGGCGAGGCGCTGTTCGGCGCGTTGCGCGCGCTCGCCAAGAAGAAGCCGGTGGTGGCGCAGTTCGGGACCGTGGCCGCGTCGGCCGGCTACATCGTCGGTCTGGGGTGCGACTACATCGTCAGCCGTGCCAATACGATCACCGGCTCGATCGGCGTTCTCGTCCAGTGGCCGGAGGTCTCGCAGATGCTCGACAAGATCGGGGTCAAGGTCAACGAGGTCAAAAGTGGACCCCTGAAGGCCGTGCCCTCGCCGTTCGAGCCCTTGAGCGAGAGCGGCAAGGAGGTGACCCAGTCGATGATCGACGAGGGCTTCCGCTGGTTCCTTTCGCTCGTGGAGAAGCGCCGGAAGATCAAGGCCGACCAGATTCCGGGCCTCGTGCAGGGCCGCGTCTTCACCGGCCAGGAGGCCATCGGTTTGAAGCTCGTCGATGCGATCGGCGGCGAGGACGAGGCGGTCGACTGGCTGCGCCGCACGCACAACATCGACAAGGGCGCCAAGGTCGTCGACTGGAAGCCCGAGTCATCCAACACTTTTGGGCTTTTGGGCTCGCTGGGGGCCCTCGTGAGGGGCCTGTTCGGCCAGTCCTGGGTCGGACAAATGTTGGCCCGCGACCCTTCCCTCTCGACACTTGGCCTTGACGGCCTTGTCTCCGTTTGGCACCCTTCGGAAAATTAAGAGATTACAGATATTTGCTCCGGGGCCGGCGATGATCAAGTCCGAGTTGATCCACAAAATCGCGAACGCGAATCCACATCTTTATCACCGCGACGTGGAGCGAATAGTGAAAGTGGTGTTCGATGAGATCGTCGAGGCCCTGTCGCGCGGGGACCGGGTGGAGCTGCGCGGATTCGGCGCCTTCACGGTGAAGCACCGGGCGGCCCGGCAGGGTCGCAATCCGCGGACGGGCAAGTCCGTCTCCGTTGCCGAGAAGTTCGTGCCCTTCTTCAAGACGGGCAAAGAGTTGCGCGAACGGCTGCAACGCACCAAGGAAAATCACTAAACGAAGCCTCGAGGCTCAAAGACGTGCTGCGGCGGATCGTTTGGCTTCTGATCGCCTTACCGGCGGGTCTCCTGCTCGTCACGCTGGCGGTTGCCAACCGTCACGAGGTGCGTCTCGCCCTCGACCCCTTTCGGCCCGAGGCCCCGGTCGTATCTATAGTGCTGCCGTTCTATGCCTACCTCTTGGCCGCGCTGCTCGTGGGCGTCCTGCTGGGTGGCGTTGCCATGTGGATGAGCCAGAGCCGCTGGCGGCGCTCGGCCCGCGTGCAGGGAAAAGCCGCCGCGCGCTGGCATGCGGAGGCCGACCGGCTGACGCGCGAGCGCGACGCGCTGACGGCGGCCCGGCCCAAGCAGCTCGCAGCATCGGGCTCGTGAGCGC
>CAYUBZ010000321.1:0-2951 GCA_964443205.1 uncultured Hyphomicrobium sp.
CTGCAGGCGATCGAGGCGCGCGTGTCCGCGGCGGCGTAGTGCCCGTCGCCCGGCGCGCACGTATCATGGGTTCATTTCTGCATAGGACTCATTTCCGCATAGGAGATGAATTCCAGCAGCGCCCCGTCGGGATCGCGGAAGTAGACGCTCGTGCCTTTGCCGTGCGCGCCGCTGCGCGCCACCGGGCCCAATTCGATCGCGACGCCGAGACTATTGAGGTGCGCGCTCGCCGCCTCGATCGGCCCCGGCCACGCAAAGCACAGATCGCTGTTGCCGGGCGCGACCGGCACGCGCGCCAGCGGCCGAGCGGCGACACCGGGCCCGTGGCAATTGAGCTGCATATCACCGAAGCGATAGGCCCAGCCGTTGCCGTGGCAGATTAGCTCCGCACCCAGCACGTCGTGATAGAATGCATTGGAGCGCTCCCAGTCGGACACGTGGATGACGCAATGGTCGAGCTTCAGGGTCGGCATGGTGAGCACCTTGAAGAGCAAAGTCTCCGAAGCGATGGAAGGAAAACCTAATCTGATTACAGTCCAGCATACGCGCCGCTCATGCAACTTGGCCGCAACGCCGGCGGTCGGCACCGCGAGGGCGCAATGACGGAAGGTCCAGATTTCGCCGTCTATCGCGAGGCCATGATCGTGCTCGCGACGGCCGCTGTGCTGGTGCCGCTGGGCCAGCGGTTCAAGTTGAGCCCGATCCTCGGTTTCCTCATCGCCGGCGCCTTGCTGGGGCCGGGGGGACTGGGCGCGCTTTGGTACAGCTTCCCCGCAGTCCGCTGGGTCGCGATCACGGACGAGCGGGGACTAGAGGCCATCGCGCAGCTGGGCGTGGTGTTTCTGCTGTTCATCATCGGCCTGGAGCTGTCCTTCAAGCGGCTCGTCACCATGCGCCGGCTGGTGTTCGGGCTCGGGACGTTGCAAGTCGCGATCTCGGCGGTAGTGATCGGGCTGATCGCGAGCCTGATGGGCGCGCGTCCCGGCGCCTCCATCCTCATCGGGATCTCGCTGGCGCTGTCTTCCACGGCGATCGTGATCGAGGTGCTGTCGCGCCAGCAGCGGCTCACCACGCTCACGGGCCGCACGAGCTTCGCGATCCTGCTGCTGCAGGACCTCGCCGTCGTGCCGTTGTTGTTCCTGGTGACGATCCTCGGACCCGAAAGACAGGGAACGCTCATCGGCGGCCTCTTGATGGCTTTCGCGCAAGCCGTCTTCGTCATTGGCGCGATCGTGCTCGTCGGCTCGGTCGTGCTGCGTCCGCTGTTTCGTCTCGTGGCATCCGTCGACAGCACGGAGCTGTTCGTGGCGGCAGCCCTGCTGGTGGCCGTCGGCAGCGGCCTGGCGACGGCCACAGCCGGGCTATCGATGGCCTTGGGGGCCTTCGTTGCGGGACTCTTGCTCGCCGAGACGGAGTATCACCGCGCGATCGAGGCCACCATCGAGCCCTTCAAGGGGCTGCTGCTGGGCGTGTTCTTCTTCTCGGTCGGCATGAGCATCGACATCGGTGCCCTGTTCTCCAATCCGCTCCCCATACTTCTCGGTATCGCTGGCCTGATCGCCGTCAAGGCCGGTGTACTGACGGGACTGTTGCGCCTCTTTCGCGTGCCGTGGCCGGCGACGACAGAAGTCGCTCTTCTATTGGGTCCGGGAGGCGAGTTCGCCTTCATCGTTGTCGGTCTCGCCATCGCCGACGGTATCGTTGCACGCGATACGGGCGCGTTCGTGCTGGCCATCACCTCGATCTCCATGGCGATCATTCCGCTGCTCGACTACGTCGGCCGGCGCATCGCCAGGCGGCTGACGGAGGAGCAGGGCCCCAACCCTGCGCTCTCCGAGCTGCCGCCGCAGGAGCGCGTGGACGCGATCGTGATCGGCTGCGGGCGCGTCGGGCGGCTCGTGTCGGAAATGCTGACGCTGCACGACGTGAAGCACATCATCGTCGAGAGCGAGCCGGGCGTCGTCAGCAAGTGGCGCGGCGAGGGATGGCCGGTGTACTTCGGCGACGCCAAGAACACGGTGTTCCTGAAGTGCTGCGGTATCGGGCAGGCGAAGGGCGTCATCATCACGGTCAACAAGGCCTCCGTCGCCGACGAGATCGTCACCAGTGTCCGCGCGCTGCGCGACGACATTGTCATCGTTGCGCGCGCGAGCGACGAGGGGCACGCCCGTCACCTCTACAAGCTGGGTGTGACCGATGCGGTGCCGGAGACGATCGAGGCGAGCCTGCAATTGAGCGAGGCGACCCTGGTCGGGCTCGGCGTTCCCACCGGTCCGGTGATTGCGTCGATCCACGAGAAGCGCGACGAGTTCCGCGAGTCGCTGCAGGGCGCGGCGGGGCGCCCGACGCGGGGGCTGCGCGCGAGCCAGACGAAAAGAACGCAAGGGGCCAAAGAAGGCTAGCGGGCGCGGCTTCTGACCTGGATCAGCGGAGCCGAAATTATGCGCCGCGCTCGATAATTGCCGCTTTTCCATGAGAGGATGTAGACAAGCAAGGGGTCGACCCCCGATCCGCACGTTGACCCGAACAAGAAGGACATTGAGGACGATGCCGTTAACCTTTCACATGCGCCTTCCCGTGCGCACTGCTCTCACCGCCCTGGCGCTTTGCGCGGCCGCCGCCGGCGCGCCCGCCAGCGCCGCCCACGTCGAAGCCGGCGTCCTCAACTGCACCGTGTCCGGAGGGGCGGGCTTCATCGTCGGCTCCAGCAAGGATCTGGACTGCACCTTCAAAGGCGCCAACGGGAGCACCGAGCATTACTACGGCAGCATCAAAAAGTATGGGCTCGACCTGGGGTTCACCGACAAGAGCCAAATCATTTGGACCGTGTTCGCTCCTTCGGCCGATCTCGACCGCGGCGTGCTTTCCGGCACCTACGGCGGCGTCTCGGCGGAGGCGACGGTGGGGCTGGGCGTCGGCGCCAACGCACTCGTCGGCGGCTCGAATGATTC
>CAYUBZ010000322.1:0-2950 GCA_964443205.1 uncultured Hyphomicrobium sp.
GCGTAGAGGTCGGGACGGCGGTCGCGGAAGAAGCCCCAGTCTGCGCGGTAGCTCTCGATCTCACCCAGATCGAACGTGTGCACGAGCACACCTTCGTCTTTCTCGCCCAAGCTCTCGACCAGCTCGCCGCGGTGATCGGCGATGAACGAGTGGCCGTAGTACTTCTGGCTCACGCCGTCGTTGTCCTCCAGTCCAATGCGGTTCGCTGCGACGACCGGCACGGCGTTCGATACCGCGTGTCCTTGCATGGCGCGCTGCCACTGTGCATGCGTGTCGAGCGCCGCGTCGTAGGGCTCAGAGCCGATGGCCGTGGGGTAGAACAGGATCTCGGCGCCGGCGAGCATCATGGCGCGCGCCGACTCCGGGTACCACTGATCCCAGCAGATGCCGACGCCGATTGCGCCGTATCGCGTCGTCCATGCCTTGAAGCCGGTGTCGCCGGGGCGGAAGTAGTACTTCTCCTGATAGCCGGGGCCGTCGGGGATGTGGCTCTTGCGGTAGACCCCGAGGATGGTGCCGTCGGCGTCGGCCACCGCCACGCTGTTGTAGTAGCGGGGCCCGTCCTTCTCGAAAAAGGAGATGGGGATGACGACCCCGAGCTCGCCCGCGAGCTTCTGCATCGCCAGCACGCACGGGTGCTGATCGATCGGATACGCGGTCGCGAACCACTTGGGGTCCTGCTTGGTGGGGAAATAGATGCCCTGGAACAGCTCCGACGGCAGGATCACTTGCGCGCCGCTCCGCGCCGCCTCCCGCACGAAGGCTTCGGTCTTGGCGATGTTGGCCATCATGTCGGGACCGTAGGCCGTCTGAATGGCCGCCACGGTCATCGTGCGCTTCGTCATCAAAGAGGTTCCTGCTGGGTGATGCAGTGGAAGGAGCCGCCGCCGGCCTCACCAAAGCCCAAGAGCCCGCGCGAGGATACGCCGATGACCTTGCGATCGGTAAACACCGCCTGCAAGGCCGCGAGCGCGGCGTCTTGCGTCGGCGTGTCGTAGACCGGCACGACCACGACGCCGTTGGCGATGACGAAGTTCATGTGCGAGGCGGGCGCGATCTCGCCCATGGCATTGCGATACAACCCGGCGCCAGGAATGCGCACGACCTCGAGTGAGCGGCCGGCCGCATCCGTCGCGGAGCTGAGCGTGCGGGCGATCGCATCGAGCGTCTCCGCGTTGGGGTCGTCGGCGCCGGCTGGCGACTGGCACGCCACGCGGCCCGGCGCGACGAAACGGGCAATGTTGTCGATGTGGCCGTCGGTGTGGTCGTTTTTCAGGCCTTCATCGATCCAGATGATTTCTTTCGCGCTGAAGGCGTCGCGAAGCGCCGCCTCTGCCTCGTCCTTGCTCCAGCCGTTGCGGTTGGGGTTCAAGAGCGTCTGGCGCGTGGTGAGGATCGTGCCCTCTCCGTCATGGTCCACCGCGCCGCCCTCAAGCACGAAGTCGAAGCGGCGGACGGGCGCGCCGGCCAGCCGGGCAATGTCGTCGCCGACGGTCGCGTCGTCGGGCAGCTCGTACTTGCCGCCCCAGCTGTTGGTCTTGAAGCGCAAGGCGAGCGTGCCTTCAGGCGTGCGTGCAAAGATGGGGCCCGTGTCGCGCAGCCAGATGTCGCCGTAGCGCGCAGGCACGATCTCGGCGGCGTCGCCCAACGCCGCGCGCGCGGACGCCTCGGCCTCCGCACCGTTCACCAACAGCCGCACCGTGCTGGCGGGCCCGAGCGCGCGCACGAACGCCGCCACGTCGTGACGCGGCGTCTCAAGATCGCCGTTCCATTCGTCGGGGTCGGCGGGCCAGGCGGTCCAGATCGCCTTCTGCGGCGCCCATTCCGCCGGGACGGAGACGGTCTGTTCGGCTACATGCAGCGACATGAGGTCCTTCCCAAGCGTCGTCTTGCGCTGCAGGCGTCGCCAACGCAAGCGACGTCCGCTCGCCTAGCGGACGTCGCCTCGCGTATGTGTAGCGTTATCAGTACATGTGCAAGGGCATCGAGCCGCCGCCGGGGCCGATGACAAGGGCCCACGCCTCGCCCTCCGCCACCTCCACTTCCTCGGTCGTCGCAGGTGAACCGGGGACGGCGACGGAATAGCTGTACTTGCCCGGCGCCAGGTCGAGCATGGGCCCGTCGGGACGCTCGCCCCCACCCATGCCCGGCGCGAGCTTGATCGTCTGTTTGCCGATCTTCACGGTCGCGGGCGTCTCGGCCATGCTTCCGAAGATGAGCTTGGCTTGGCCCGACTTTGGGAGGATGCCGGCCTTCTTGGCCTCCGCCTCGCGCCGCTCGATGAAGCTGACGGCCGTCTCGCCGTCGGCTTGCCTGAGGCTCAGCGCACCCTGCCCGGTCGGCGTGGTGAGCTTGAGCACGGTCATGCCGCCTTCGACGAGCATGTCCGTCTCTTTCACCCCGTGCTTGGGCAGCTCGCGGCGGTAGAAAGCGAGCACCTGCGCGAGCGGCGCCGGCACGGTCGCCTCGCGCTCCAGCCGGAACTTTGTCTTGCCGCTGTGCGTCGAGGTGCGGTTCTCAGGCACGGGGAAGCCGTCCATGTCCTCGGCGACGAGTTCTTGAGTGGCTGGGTCGGCAGACGCGTCTGCGGCGTCCTCCATCGCCGGCATCGCCGGCATTTCCGGCATCGCCGGCATGGCAGGTGCCTTGGTCTTTGCAGCCGCGACCGGCTTGGCGGCTTTCGCTATGGACTCGCCGGTCGCCTTGAGGATCGCCTCGGTCATCTGCTGCATGGCGTCCTCGATCATCACGTCGATCTTGTCCGGCGCCTTCTTGGCATGGAAGCGCGTCTCGGAGGGTGTGGGCGTGGGATCGGGCGCCAGCTCGGCCGTCAACATCTCAGCCGACACCGCCTCGATCTCGACCTTGGTGCGGTCGTCGTCGCCACGGTGGAGCACGAGGTGAAGCGGCTGGTGGTCATCGCGCACGAAATAGGCGTGGTCGGCTTTCA
>CAYUBZ010000323.1:0-2942 GCA_964443205.1 uncultured Hyphomicrobium sp.
AGTCGGTGATGTGCGCCTCGATCTCGGCCAGGCTCATGCGGTCGGCCTCGCGTACGACCGGCACCACCAGGCCGCGCTCGGTGCCGACCGCCACGCCGATGTGGTAGTAGTTCTTGTAGATGATCTCGTTGCCGTCGATCTCGGCATTGACGGCCGGGATCTCCTTCAGCGCCTGCAAGCATGCCTTCACGAAGAAGCCCATGAAGCCGAGCTTCACGCCGTGGCGCTTCTCGAACAGCTCCTTGTACTCCGACCTCAGCTTCATCACCGCGCTCATGTCGACGTCGTTGAACGTCGTCAACATCGCCGCGGTGTTTTGCGCGTCCTTGAGGCGCTGCGCGATCGTCTGGCGCAGCTTGGTCATGCGCACGCGCTCCTCGCGCGCCGCGTCGTTGGCAGCCGACGGCAACCGCAATTTCTGCGCGGGGACCGGCACTGGCGCCGCGCCGCGCGCAATCTGCTGCGGGACCCCGGCGGGGGTCGAAGCCGGAGCCGGCTGCGTCCGCGCCGCCGCGACGTCCTGCTTGAGAATCTGGCCCCGCTTGCCCGAGCCCGAGATCTGCTCCGCGTCGAGACCCGCCTCCGCCATTTGCTTGCGCGCGGCCGGGCTCGGCGGCATCTGGCTGTTGCCTGCCGGGCGGGCAGCGGGCGCCGGTGCGGGAGAGGCAGCGGCCTTGGGAGGTGGCGCGGGGGCGGCCGCAGCCGCCGTCCCCGTCTTCGCCGCAGCGCCGTTGCTTATGGCGCCCAGCACCGCACCGACCGCAACCGTCGTCCCTTCCGTGACCTTGATCTCGCCCAGCACGCCCGAGACCGGGGCTGGAACCTCGACCGTGACCTTATCGGTCTCCAGCTCGACCAGCGGCTCGTCCACGTTGACAGGATCGCCCGCGTTCTTGAACCACTTGCCGACGATCGCCTCGGTCACGCTCTCGCCCAGAGCCGGCACGCGAATTTCGGTCGCCATCTCGTCCTCACCTCATCGCGAACGTCGCCAAACCGATCCCGAAAGCGCTCGAGCAAACAACCGAGCTTCAGGTGCTTGCCCCGCCGGTCAGCGCCTCGCTCACCAACGTGTTCTGCTCATGTAAATGCTTCGACAAGAGCCCCGTCGCCGTCGCCGCCGTCGCCGCGCGGCCGGCGTAGCTGGGACGGCGCACGCGGGCTTCGATGCGCTCCAGCACCCATTCCAGATTGGGCTCGATGAAGCTCCAGGCCCCCATGTTCTTGGGCTCCTCCTGGCACCAGATGATCTCGGCCTGCTTGAAACGCGACAGCTCGTGCATCAAGGCGCGCGCCGCAAACGGATAGAGCTGCTCCACCCGCAGGATGTAGACGTCGTTGATGCCTGCCGCTTCGCGCGCCTCATAGAGGTCGTAGTAGACCTTGCCCGAGCAGAGCACGACGCGCTTGATCTTGTCGTCCGCCACCAGCTTGATCTTCGCCCCGGGCCTATGCTCGGCGTCGTCCCACAGCAGGCGGTGGAAGGTGGTGCCCGGTCCCATCTCCTCCAGCCGCGAGACGACGCGCTTGTGCCGCAACAGCGACTTGGGCGTCATCAGGATCAGCGGTTTGCGGAAGGTGCGGTGCAGCTGGCGGCGCAGGATGTGGAAATAATTGGCGGGCGTCGAGCAATTCGCCACCTGCCAGTTGTCCTCCGCGCACAGCTGTAAGAACCGCTCCAGCCGCGCCGAGGAGTGCTCCGGCCCCTGACCCTCGTAGCCATGCGGTAACAGGCAAACGAGACCCGACATCCTCAGCCACTTGCGCTCGCCCGAGGAGATGAACTGGTCGAAGACGACCTGGGCGCCGTTGGCGAAGTCGCCGAACTGCGCCTCCCACATGGCGAGCGCCTTGGGCTCGGCCAGCGAATAGCCGTACTCGAAGCCGAGCACGGCCTCCTCCGAGAGCATGGAGTTGATCACCTCGAAGTTGGCCTGATCGTTGGCCACGTGCTTGAGCGGCGTCCAGCGGCGCTCGGTCTCCTGATCGATGAGCACGGCATGGCGCTGCGAGAAGGTGCCGCGCTCGGAGTCCTGCCCGGACAGGCGCACGGGAAAGCCTTCGGTGAGAAGCGCGCCGAAGGCCAGATGCTCGGCCATCGACCAGTCGATTCCTTCGCCCGAGTCGATCATGGCGCGGCGGCGGTCCAGCAGGCGGCGCACCGCCTTGTGGGCGTGGAAATCCGGCGGGATTGAGGTGATGCGCCGTCCGATGGTCTTGAGCCGCTCGATCTCCACGCCGGTGACGCCCCGGCGCGCGTCATCGTCGGCGAAGCCCATCCCCGACCAGCGTCCGTCGAGCCAATCGGCCTTGTTGGGCTTGTAGGAATCGGCGTTCGCGAACTCGCTGTCGAGGTGGGCGCGGAAGCCTGACTTCATCTGCTCGGCGCCGTCCGCCGGAATGACGTCCTCCTCGGCCAGGCGCTTGGAATAGATCTCGATCACGGTGGGGTGCGACTTGATCTTCTTGTACATGAGCGGCTGCGTGAACAGCGGCTCGTCGGCCTCGTTGTGGCCGTAGCGGCGATAGCAGAACATGTCGATGACGACCGGCTTTTGGAACTTCTGCCGGAACTCGGTGGCGATCTTGGCGACGTGCACCACCGCCTCGGGGTTGTCGCCATTCACGTGAAAGATCGGCGCCTCGATCATGCGCGCGACATCCGAGCAGTAGGGCGAGGAGCGCGAGTGGCGCGGATTGGTGGTGAAGCCGATCTGGTTGTTGATGATGAAATGGATGGAGCCGCCGGTCCGGTGGCCCTTGAGCCCGGAGAGGCCGAAACACTCCGCCACCACGCCTTGCCCTGCGAACGCCGCGTCCCCGTGGATCAACAGGGGCATCACCGGCGTGCGCTCGCCGGGCGCGCATCCCAGCTGATCCTGCTTGGCGCGCACCTTGCCCAGCACGACGGGATCGACGATCTCCAGATGCGAGGGATTGGC
>CAYUBZ010000324.1:0-2934 GCA_964443205.1 uncultured Hyphomicrobium sp.
GCGGAGGCCGAGGCTTCGGCCAAATCCAAGGAACTTGCGTGCGCCAACGCCGACCTCACGGTAGCGAACAGCAATCTGGAGCAATTTGCCGCGATCGTCACCCACGACCTGAAGGCACCCATGCGCGCGGTGCGCTACATGGCCGACGAGATCGAAACCGCTATCGGCGCCAGCGACCCTGAGACCGCCCGGGGAAAGTTGGACGAGCTACGCCGTCAGACGGCGCGGCTGTCCTCGATGCTCTCCGCGCTGCTGCATTACTCGAGCGCCGGACTCAGCCAAGATGCCATCGAGAGCGTCGATACCTTGGCTCTGGTGACGGAGATCGTGCGCTCGCTGCCGCTGGGCGGGATCGAGGTGGACATTCGCGGTGCCTGGCCGCAGCTGGAGACGCTCGCCGCACCCTTGGACCTCACGCTGCGCAACCTGATCGGCAACACGATCAAGCACCATGATCGCGACCGGGGTCAGCTCGTGATCGCGTGCGCCGATAGCGGTTGCGACCTCGAGATCACCATCGAGGACGATGGCCCCGGCATCGCGCCCGAGCATCACGCCAGCGTCTTTCTGCCGTTCCGCACGCTTGGCAGCACCGGCGAAGGAATGGGACTGGCAATCGTTCAGAAAATGGTCGACGCGGCCGGCGGCGCGATCACGCTTGCGTCAAACCCGGGTGAGCGGCGCGGAACGACATTCAAAATACGCTGGCCGAAGCAAATTGCCCTTTGAGCGCGGGGCGCGCACAATACCCCTTGGCCCGATGGAACCAAAACGCCCTCTCCGGAGTTTAGAGGCGTTTCATGATAAGGATGCTGGGGATGGGGATGGCAACAGGGTTCACGACATGCGGCCGCGACCACCTGGCCAAGAAAAGTGAGCTCGTGGCGGC
This sequence comes from uncultured Hyphomicrobium sp., assembly GCA_964443205.1. Classification (GTDB taxonomy): domain Bacteria; phylum Pseudomonadota; class Alphaproteobacteria; order Rhizobiales; family Hyphomicrobiaceae; genus Hyphomicrobium_A. The sequence goes on from CAYUBZ010000324.1 coordinate 890, forward strand.
GCGCGCGCGACTCGGTGTCCTTAAAGAGATCCTGGTCATCGAGGACGAGAGCCTCGATGCGGAGCGGCTGACCGCGACACTGCGCGTTCTGTTCGGATACGAATCGCAAATCCGCTGTGCGTCCACGCTCGGCGACGCTGTGGACAGCATCATCGAGCAGCAGCCCTGCCTCGTCTTTCTCGACGATATCCTGAAACCGTCGGCCACTGCATCGCAGGCCATTCCACTTCTCAGGAAAGCGGGCTACGCCGGCCCCATCATCGTTGTCAGCGGGCAGGTCACCCACTCGCGGCGTTCCAGCCTGCTCGCCGACGGTGCCAGCGACGTAATCCACAAGGACGACGTCGACAGCGTCCGCGTGGCCGAGGCGATTGCCCGCGTGCAAGCGCCGGTGACGGACGGCGACCCCACCCAGTGAGCCCCACTCTGTGAACCCTGGCACGCCGCCGCATTAACCCTGTGGCGGGCAGCCCCGGCACGACTCTTGCGAGCCTTCGCGTTGTTCGTGTGGTGACCTGTCGCAGTTCCGTCAGATGCCACGATTCCGCTCAAGCCGCGTGGTGATCCCGCGCCAGCCTACAATCAGAGCTCAGAGGGAACTCATGAAAAGAACACGCGTCGTTGTGCTGTGTGCGGCCCTGTCGGCAGGCCCCGTGGCCGCTGCCGAACAGCTCAAGCTTCCGCCGGAGGTCACGCCCTCGATGCGCGCGGCCTGCGAGAGCGACGTCCGCCGCCTGTGCATCGGTAGAGCGCCGACCATCGCCAAAGTGAAGCGGTGCGTCACGGCGAAATTCTCCCAGCTCGGGAGACGCTGCCAGATCGAGCTGGCTTCCGCGTTCTCCGCCTTCTCCCGCTAACACTGCTGCGCATGCGCATTGGGGTCTGACCCTCCGGGTCTGACCCCATTTTTTTTGAGACGTCTGCAAACAGCTACATGCAGGAAAGCAAAAACCCCGGCCTGTCCGCTGTCGGGATTGAGCCGGGGGCGCGGCCCATGGGCAGGTTAATCGCCGCTGCGACACTTGCCCGTCTCTCATTGCGCGGGACGGCGCGCTAAGCCCATCGCACAAAAAGCTTTCGCGATGGAGGAGCCCCGAAGATGAGCATGCGCACGCTTGCAGCGGTTATCGTGGTCGCGCTTGCATCCGTTGGCACTGCGGCCGCCGCCGCTGAGTTCAAGGCCGGAACGATCACCGTCGAGCAACCCTGGGTCCGGCCCTCGATCGGCAGCGCCACCAATTCCGCAGCCTACATGAAGCTCGAAAACAGCGGCGATACGCCCGACCGGCTGCTCGCCGTGAAGTCCGACGCCGCCGAGCACGTCATGCTGCACGAGAGCCGCATGGAGATGGGCGTCATGAAGATGGTGCACGTCGAGGGCGGCATCGAGGTCCCGGCGCACGGCACGGCGGAATTAAAGCCGCTCGGGTTGCATGTGATGCTGATGGGGCTCAAGCACCCGCTGAAAGACGGCGAGACGCTGCCGCTGACGCTCGTCTTCGAGCAGCAGGGCAACGTCTCAATCGACGCCAAGGTCGGCCAGCCGCAGAAATAGTAGGCGTCGAAGCCGCGCTCAGTCGCTCAGTCGGCCGCCGGCCAAGGCGCCCACGGGAACGGCTTTTCCTCGGTCGCGCAGGTGACGAAGCGCACCAGCTCGGCGAGCCAGAGCGAGAGCGATTTGCCGAATCGGGCGAGGTTCACATTCGCCTCGCCGGAAAAGATCAGCCACAGGAACTGCACGATGGCGAGAAGCCACAAGAGCCCCTGGGCAATGCCGAAGGCGAGCAGCAACAGAAGCATGAACAGGCCGCGCATCCAGATGGGACGCGTGCTGGAGCGGGCTTCGTCCTCTTGCGGATAGCTATCAGGTTCCATTTCTGGGGCCTCCCCTCAATGGTGCGGTGTCGGATGCCGATCGCCTCGCGACGTGCAAGGTCAGCAGCACCGACCCACACTACCTCGCACGCGCCCGCAATAATAGGCACACGCGCGGCCGGCCCTTCGATCCCCACAGCGAACGCGCCCACCTCACGCCAGCTTGAAGG
>CAYUBZ010000325.1:0-2922 GCA_964443205.1 uncultured Hyphomicrobium sp.
TAACCGATGACCGGGAGTGAAGCCCAAGCCCTGTGGGAGCCGCCTCGGCCGCGAATGTGACCGTAATCTCTCGTCACGTCGCCGGCGGCCCTTCATCGACGAAAGCGCAATCTAGCGCAAGAGTGCCGCCTTGGGCGCGCCCTTAACCCATCGCAGCGCCAGGCGTTGTCGGGGTCCGGCAGGGCGCTAGTCTACGCGGTGGGGGGTGTGGATGCACCCGCCGGGGTGCTTGCGGGAACCTTCCGCGGAAGCTATGAAGGCCTGCATTCACGGGCATGCACTTGGATAATTAGGGGTCGTTGTGCGTACCGAGTACGGCCAATATTTAGGGCGCCCCTTCGGCTGGGCCGTCGTCAACACACAGCCGCACAAGGAGAGCCTTGCGCTGGAGAACCTGCAGCGCCAGGGCTTTAGCGCCTACTGTCCTCTGATCAAGCGGCGGCGTAGCCATGCCAGGCGCGTGGACGAGGTCCTGAGGCCGCTCTTTCCCAGCTATCTCTTCGTCAAGATCAGCCCCGAGCAGCAGCGCTGGCGTCCGATAATGTCGACGCTCGGCGTGCGCACGCTGGTGCGTTGCGGCGACCGGCTGAGCCTGATCGACGACGCCTTCGTTCAGAGCCTCAAGGGTCGCGAGCTCGACGGCGTCATCGCGCGGCCGGCGAGCCCCTATCGCGTCGGCCAGCAGGTGCGCATGGCGGGCGGCGCGTTCGACGGTCTCGTTGCGACGATCGTCGAGATGCACGAGAGGGACCGGCTGACGGTGCTCATGCAGCTCTTGAGCCAGGCCGTGAAGGTCAAAATCGACGAGCAGCAGATTTCGCCCGTATAAGCAGGGACGCAAAACCGATTCCCGGAGCGGGCCCGCGGGGCAAGCTCAGGCGATTGCTCGAGCGAAGGTGAGGGATTGAAACCAAAGGTCGCGCTCATCACCGGCATCACCGGTCAGGACGGCGCCCATCTCGGGCGGCTGCTGCTCGACAAGGGCTATGTCGTTCACGGCATCAAGCGGCGCTCGTCGTCGTTCAATACTGCACGCGTGGACGACCTCTATCTCGATCCCCACGAGCACAAGACCCGTTTCTTCATGCATTACGGCGATCTGACGGACGCCACCAATCTCATTCGCCTCATCCAGGAGCACCAGCCCGACGAGATCTACAACCTCGCGGCCCAGAGCCACGTGCAGGTGAGCTTCGAGACGCCGGAGTATACGGCCAACGCCGATGCGCTGGGCACGCTGCGTCTGCTCGAGGCGATCCGCATTCTCGGCATCAAGGACAAGGTCCGCTTCTACCAGGCCTCGACGTCGGAGCTTTACGGAAAGGTGCAAGAGGTTCCCCAGCGGGAGACCACCCCGTTCTATCCGCGCTCACCCTACGGGGTCGCCAAGCTTTATGCCTATTGGATCACGGTCAATTACCGGGAAGCCTACGGCATGCATGCCTCGAACGGCATTCTGTTCAATCACGAGGGTCCCATGCGCGGCGAGACTTTCGTCACGCGCAAGATCACACGCGCCGTCGCGGCCATCGAGCGGGGCTTGCAGGAGCGCCTCTATCTGGGCAATCTCAACGCTAAGCGCGACTGGGGCCACGCGCGCGACTTCGTGGTCGGCATGTGGCTCATGCTGCAGCAGGCTGAGGCGGATGACTACGTGCTGGCCACCGGTGAGACGCATTCGGTGCGCGAGTTCGTCGAGCATGCCTTCGCGCACGTTGGCCGCCAAATTGCCTGGCGCGGCAGCGGGCCCGAGGAGGTTGGCATCGACGAGCGGTCCGGCAAGGAGCTCGTGCACATCGATGCCAATTATTTCCGACCAACAGAAGTCGACGAATTGCTTGGCGACGCTTCCAAAGCGCGCGAGAAACTCGGCTGGGTGCCCAAGATCACCTTCGCCGAGCTCGTCGCCGAGATGGTCGAGGCCGATCTTGAGGGGATCGAGCGGGAGAAATGGCGCAACGACCGGACGGCCAGGTGAGCCGGTCGGCTAAGCTGCGGGCGGAGACATGCCGAAAAAGCCAACGTCCGAGCGCAGTCGCTACGCGCTCAACGGCAAGCGCGTATGGGTGGCCGGTCACCGGGGCATGGTCGGAGCCGCGTTGGTGCGCCGCTTGGCGCGGGAGGACTGCGAGGTCATGACCGTGGCGCGCGGCGAGGTGGATCTCACCTCGCAGGCGGGCGTCGCGCGGTGGATGGATGCAAATCGGCCCCAGGCCGTGATCATCGCGGCGGCGAAGGTCGGGGGCATTCTGGCAAACGACACCTTGCCGGCCGAGTTTCTCTGGCAGAACCTGATGATCGAGGCGAACGTTATCGAGTCCGCCTACCGGTGCGGGGTGGAGAAGCTGCTCTTCCTCGGCTCCTCGTGCATTTATCCCAGAGATGCGCCCCAACCCATCCCCGAGAACGCGCTGCTCACCGGTCCGCTCGAGCCGACGAACGAGTGGTACGCGGTTGCCAAGATCGCCGGCATCAAGCTGTGCCAGGCCTACCGCCGCCAGTACGGCTGCGATTTCATCTCGGCCATGCCCACCAATCTCTATGGGCCCGGCGACAATTACGACCTCGCCTCGAGCCACGTGATCCCCGCGCTCATCCGCAAGGCACACGAGGCGAGAACGCGCGGTGAGGCGACGATGACGATCTGGGGCACGGGCATGCCACGGCGCGAGTTTCTGCACGTCGATGACTGCGCGGATGCGCTCGTGCACGTCATGCAGGTCTATTCGGAGGCCGAGCACATCAACATAGGCTCGGGCGAGGATCTGACCATCGGCGAGCTGGCGCGCCTCGTGTGCGATGTCGTCGGCTTTAAGGGGGAGATCGTCTGCGATACGTCCAAGCCCGATGGCACGCCGCGCAAGCTCATGAGCAGCGCCAAGCTCGAGGCATTGGGTTGGCGCTCGGCAATTCCCTTGAAAG
>CAYUBZ010000326.1:0-2919 GCA_964443205.1 uncultured Hyphomicrobium sp.
TCATCGCCGAAGGGGAGGTGATGCAGCTTGCCGCCGCCAAGAACACGGCGACGACCGAGGACGAGTACCTGGCGATCATCAACGCCAAGACGGCAGCGTTGTTCTCGGCGGCGGCCGAGGTCGGCGCGGCGATCACCAACCGGCCAGCGCCGGAGCAAGCGGCGCTCAAGTCCTATGGGCGCAATCTGGGGCTCGCCTTCCAGTTGGTGGACGATGCGCTCGACTACTCGGGCGAAAGCGCCCGCCTCGGCAAGGCGATCGGCGACGACTTCCGCGAAGGAAAGATCACCTTGCCGGTGATCTTGTCGTTCCGGCGCGGGTCGGATACGGAGCGCGGCTTTTGGAAGAAGACCCTGGTCGAGGGGCACATCGAGCCGGGCGACCTGGAGAATGCGGTCGCGCTCATGAAACGGCACAAGGCGATCGAGGCGACGCTGGAGCGGGCCCGCTCGTATGGGGCCATCGCGCACGACGCGCTCGCCATCTTCCCCGACTGCGAGGAGAAGGCCGCCATGGAGCAGGTCATCGGCTTCAGCGTGCACCGCACGAGCTAAGGGTGCGGGGCGGCTTAGGGAATATTGCGCCAAGGCCGCCTGCCGGCCTAGGATTCTCAAGAACGGTACGCTTCATCGGGGCCGGGGAATGCTCAGAATTTGGCAGTTGGCTTGGTTTGCAGGCATCGCATCTCTCGTCGTCGCCCTCGCCGCGGCCCAGGCGGGCCCGACGGTGGCGCCGATACCAGCACCGGCGGGAGGCATCGTTCTCGCCAAGCTCGGCCTCGGCAGCATGAGCCGGGAGGAGCGGAAAAACTTGTGGAAGATGGTCGACGAGTACGCGACCGTCGATGCGCTGGAGGAGTTCTGTGGCGAGAAGCTCAATCTCCAGCGCCGCGCCTGGCGGGCCGTCGCCGCCTGCGTGGAGGTGAAGTCGCTGCGGCGCGTGCTCGCCGTTTTCCGCCGCAAGAAGTCCGAGTACCTCAAGGCCTGGGAGACCCTGCACGGGGAGGAGGAAAAGAAGAAAGTGGTGTGCGAGAATTTCCGCGTGAAGCTCAAAGAGTACGCACGCATCATGAGCGGGCAGATCGCGGAGGCCGCCAACATGTGCCGCAACTGCTTCTTCTGCTGAGGGCAGCCGAGCGCCGGATTGCGGACTACGCCGCTTTGGGATCGGCCTCGAACAGACCGAATATCAGACCGCACGGCTCGGCGCAGGTTGCATACCAGCCGACTCCGGGAATTGGCAATTTGGTCTCGACAACGTAGCCGCCATTCTCTTTGATCTTGGCGATGAAGGCCTCGAGGTCGGGGACCCGAATCGAGATCTGCGTCAACGGGCGCCCCTCGGAGATCCGCGCCTGGCCGACCATGCCAATGCCGCCGTTGATGCCGCGCTCGTCGGGCGGTCCGGCTTCGATTCTGTAGTATGCGTCGGAGGATGGCAGCTTTTCGAAGCGCCAGCCGAAGACCTGCTCAAAAAACTGTCGGGCCTTGTCGACATCGTGGACGGTCATATCGAAGTAGCTGGGTTTCATGGCCTGGCCTCTCGATCCATCGCGATCTATCGCGCTTGTCAGCCAGTCTAGCCAACAGCACCTAGCGAGACGTTGACGCGCGTCAGGGCCGCCAAAACGCCGGGAAATGCGCCGCCCGTCAACGTCCAAGGACGGAGGCGGCAACCCACCAATCGGGGCGGCTTTGGCGCAGAGACGCCGCGGCCGCGGCGGCCTGCTCCGTCGTGGCGAAGATGCCGTAGCAGGTCGGACCGGCGCCGGAGAGGCCTGAGAGCAAGCAGTGCGGCGCAGCGGTCAAAGCGGCCGCCACCTGCGCGATCTCCGGCACGACCACCGCCGCCGGCACAGCGAGATCGTTGCCATGGGTGCGCATGTAATCGATGAGCGCCGTGGCGTCCTCGAAGCCGCCCGGGACTTGGAGCGCATGCCCCGCAGCACCCGCCTCCCTTGCAGCGGCCGGCAGCGCACCGAGCCGGGCAAAGACTCGTGCCGTCTTGCCGTCGGGCACGCCGGCCAAAGGATTGACCAGCACCGCATGAAGCCGCGGCACATCGGCAAGAGCCTCGATGCGCTCGCCCGCGCCCCATATGAAGGCCGGCCGGTCCGACAGGCAAACCGGCACGTCGGCACCGAGCGAGGCGGCGATGCCCCCCCAATCGACGGCGTCGGCAAGCGCGGAGTTGGCACGGCGGACGGCGCGCAGGACGGCGGCGGCATCGGCGGAGCCGCCTCCAATCCCAGCAGCGACGGGCAGGCGCTTTTCAAGCGCGACGCTACCCAACACTAGCCGCGGCTCGGCCTCGGCCAGGCGTGCGAGCGCCGTCTCGACGAGGTTTGGACCCGCGATCGCCGCGGCGAAGGGACCCGAGACGTGCAAGCCCGTCCTTTCGCCCGGCGCAAGGCGCACTGCGTCGCTGACGTCGGCAAAGACGATCAGGCTTTCGATTTCGTGATAGCCGTCAGGCCGGCGCCCGCGCACCTTCAGCGTGAGATTGATTTTGGCGCGGGCAAGCTCGGTGATCACCGGCATCAGCGCGCTGCTTTCGCGCGGAAAGCCACAGCGTTCCCCGCCAGTGTCGGCGCGATCGTCATCGCCCTTCAAGAACCCGCGAGCGCTATTCGACCAACGTACTGCGGGGCGTGCTCATTTCGCGCCTCTTCTGTTTGCCCGACGTCTCGTGCACGGCGCGTGCCTGCACGCTGGGCGGCAGGCCTTCGATGAGCTTCTTTTTGATCTTCTCGACCTCGTCGGGCTCCGGCTCCAGAGTCAGCGCCTGGTCCCATTGGAAGCGCGCCTCGCGCTCCCGCCCAACCTGCCAGAGCGCATCGCCCAGGTGATCGTTGAGAACGGGATCCTCCGGCTTCAGCTCGACCGCGCGCTCCAAGAAGCGCACCGCCTCCTTGAAGTT
>CAYUBZ010000327.1:0-2897 GCA_964443205.1 uncultured Hyphomicrobium sp.
TTCGTCGCGACCAACCCGGAAGTGCTCCACAAGACGATCAGCGAAGCGGGCCAGAACCTGGTGCGCGGCTACTGGAACTTCGTGGAGGACTGGGAACGGTCGATCAACGGGCGGCCGCCCGCCGGTACAGAGGCCTTCAAGGTGGGCGAGAACATCGCTGTCACGCCGGGCAAGGTCGTTTTCCGCAACGAGCTCATCGAGCTCATACAGTATACGCCGACCACCGAGACGGTGCGGCCCGAACCGGTCCTTATCGTACCGGCCTGGATCATGAAGTACTACATCCTCGATTTGAGCCCGCAGAACTCGCTGGTGCGCCACCTCGTCGAGGAGGGCTTCACCGTCTTCATGGTCTCTTGGAAGAACCCCACGTCGGATGACCGCAATCTCGGACTCGACGACTACCGTACGCTCGGCATCGAGGCCGCGCTCGCAGCGATCCGCTTAGTCGTTCCCGATAAGTACGTCCACGGGGTCGGCTACTGCCTCGGCGGCACGCTGCTCGCCATCGCCGCGGCCACCTTGTCGCGCAACAACCACGATCCCTTCAAGACGCTGACCTTGCTGGCGGCGCAGGTCGACTTCACGGAGCCGGGCGAGCTCAGTCTCTTCGTCGACGAGAGCCAGGTGACCTTCCTGGAGGACATGATGTGGCAGCAGGGTTTTCTCGACGCGCAGCAGATGTCCGGCGCCTTCCAACTGCTGCGCTCCAACGATCTCGTCTGGTCGCGGATGGTGCGCGACTACCTGATGGGCGAGCGCCGCCCAATGAGCGACCTCATGGCGTGGAACGCCGATTCGACGCGACTGCCCTACCGCATGCACACGGAATATTTGCGGCAGCTCTTTCTCAACAACGACTTGGCGGCGGGGCGCTATCGCGTCGACGGCCGGCCGATCGCCCTCACCGACATCCGTGCGCCGGTGTTCGCGGTGGGGACCGAGCGGGACCACGTTGCGCCGTGGCGGTCGGTCTTTAAACTGCATTTGTTGCTGGACACCGATGTAACCTTTCTTCTGACGAGCGGAGGCCACAACGTCGGAATTGTTTCGGAGCCGGGCGTCCCTGGGCGCCACTACCGCGTGCGCACCACGGCCGAGCTCGGACTTTATGCCGACCCGGACACCTGGGTGCACGAGACGGCGGTCAAGCCCGGCTCATGGTGGCCCGAATGGTGCCGCTGGCTCACGGAGCACTCCGGCCCCGCGGAGAGCGTCAGTCCCGCAAGAGCGGCGCCCTCCTCCCTCTGCGATGCCCCCGGCACCTACGTTCATCAAGGCTGACGCGCGCCATGGGCCTGAGAGGGTGCGCATGATGATCGTGGAGGGGATAAGATCGGCGTTGCATAGGGGCGACGGACATCATGCACAGCAGCTTTTCGCAGCGCTACGCCATTTCTTGAATGCACATCCCGAGTTGTGCAATCCCAAAGGTGTCGCCCAGCGCTGCTAAGGTCGAGACGTACGCAATTCGGGGATTGCATCCCCGCCCGTAGACGGAAAAATGGGGGCCGTGCATGCAGAAGGAACTTTCCGCCGATGACTCATCGCAGTTCGCGCTGACCACCATCGGGGACTACGAGGAGCTGGTCGGGCCCGAGACGGTCGAGCGCATCGTCCGGAAGGCGGAGCGTGTGAGCAACCTGCACATCGTCAACATCAGCTCGACCTACTACGGCGGCGGCGTCGCGGAGATCCTATCCCATCTCACCTTGCTCATGAACAGCGCCGGAATAAAAACCGGATGGAGGGTGATCGAAGGGCGCCCCGACTTCTTCAGCGTCACCAAGAAGATGCACAATGCGCTGCAGGGTGGCGACATCTTCCTGACCGCGCAGAAGAAGTGCATCTACGAGGAGGTCGCCTACGAGAACGCGGTGCGCGTCCATCTCGATCACGACCTGGTCATCGTACACGACCCCCAGCCGCTGCCCATGATCCGCCACTACGAGAAGAAGGGGCCCTGGATCTGGCGCTGCCACGTCGATCTGTCGGAGCCCAATCCGGAGTTGTGGGCCTATCTCAGTCCGTTCGTGGAGGCCTACGACGCCGTCGTGCTGTCCCTGCCCGAGTACGCGCAGAAGCTCACCACGCCACAGCGCTTCATCATGCCGGCCATCAGTCCGTTCTCGACCACCAACAAAGCGCTGTCGGATGCGGAAATCGACGAGCGGCTCACGACTCACTGCATTCCCACCGATCTACCGCTGGTGGTGCAGATCTCCCGCTTCGACAAATGGAAGGACCCTCAGGGCGTGATCGCCGCCTTCCGCCGCGCCCGCAAGGAGGTGGACTGCACGCTCGTGCTCGTCGGCAACGTCGCGACCGACGATCCCGAGGGACAAGAGGTCCTCGAAGCGCTGTTCGAGTGCGCCGAGGAACGCATTATCATCCTTTCGGTGCAGGATTCGGCGCTGGTGAACGCGTTGCAGCGCCGTGCCGCCGTCGTCCTGCAGAAGTCCATCCGCGAGGGGTTCGGCCTCACGGTGGCCGAGGCGATGTGGAAAGGCGCTGCCGTCATCGGCAGCAAGGTCGGCGGAATCAGGCACCAGATCGAGGACGGCGTCAGCGGCTTCCTGGTCGAGAACACCGATGAGGCAGCCGAGCGTATCGTGCAGCTGTTGAAGGACCAGGACCTGCGCCGGCGCCTGGGCGAGCGTGCCAAGGAGAGCGTGCGGCAACGGTTTCTCATGACGAGGTTGATGGAGGATTGGCTGGATCTTGTCTCTTCGTTCGAGACGATTTTCCGCCTCAAGGGAACGAGTGGACCATGACGGTGGAGGCCATGAGCGCAGCAAGTCCGCATATCCTCTGGTTCGATGTCCTCGACCGCGGCGACGTTGCCCGCGTCGGCGGCAAGAACGCCTCGCTCGGCGAGATGGTACGCAGCCTTGGCG
>CAYUBZ010000328.1:0-2889 GCA_964443205.1 uncultured Hyphomicrobium sp.
GCTTCGCCCTCCATCCACTTTTCAAACTTGCCACCGGCCAGACGCCAGATGGTACTGGCGCTCGAATCCGAGACGTAGATGCGGCCCTCACTGTCCGCGGCGACGTCGTTGAGGAACTTGGCGCCCGGCGCGTCATAGCGCGCAACGATCTTTCCATCGGCAACGTCGATCTCGACGAGCTGGTCGATGTCAGCGGCATAAAGCCGCCCGTTGGCGAGCGCCAATCCCTTGGGGGCGTCGAGGCCCTTTGCCCATGCGAGCTCGAGGATCTTGCCGTCATCGAGCGACACCTTGGAGACGAAGCCGTTGCCGTCTTTCTCCGTCGGGTTTCCGTCGATGTTGCTGACATAGGCAAAGCTCCCGGTCGGGTCGGGGAGTGCCGATTCCGGCGTCTTGAGCCCGGTCGTCTCCCACAGCTTGAGCGGCTCGCACGCCGCCGGAGAGACCCACGCCAAAAGCGCCAAAGCCGGCGCCGCCCATCCGATCATTCTCATGGGGAACTCCATTCGCTACCTCGTGCCTCACCGATGGCCATTAAGAGTCCGGGAGGCCCCGATTCAAGCGGGGCGCCCTATTCATGCACCCGGCGGTGGTTTAAGTTGCGCCGCAACACGCCGAGGCCGTCGCTGCACAAGACAGGTTATCGCGGATGCCACTTGTCCGAGTGCCGTCGCTTGTGCCCTGCGCAGCCCGACGTGAGCTTCGGAATGCCCGATGGGGTCGGTCCATGGATTGGGACAAGCTCAGGATTTTTCACGCAGCGGCGGAGGCAGGCAGCTTCACGCACGCCGGCGACGCCTTGCACATGAGCCAATCCGCTGTGAGCCGTCAAGTCTCGGCGCTGGAGCGCGAGCTGAAGGTCGTGCTCTTCCACCGCCACGCGCGCGGGCTTGTGCTGACCGAGCAGGGCGAGCTGTTGCACCGCACTACCTCCGACGTCATCAATAAGCTGCACACGGCCGAGACGCTGCTGTCCGACACGACGTCGAAGCCCACGGGCGAGCTGCGCATTACCGCGCCCGTCGGGTTCGGCACGGTGTGGCTCACCCAGCGCCTGCGCGAGTTCCACGAGCTCTACCCCGAGATCCGCGTCGAGCTGCTCTTGAACGACGACCAGATGGACATCGGCATGCGTGCGGCCGACGTCGCCATCTGGACGCGCGAGCCGGGCCAGACCGATCTCATCCGCCGCACGCTATTCACCACCAAGGTGCGCGCCTTCGCCTCGACGCAATATGTGCGCCGCTTCGGCGCGCCGAAGACGCTGGAGGAGCTCGATGAGCACTCCATCGTCTCCTACAGCGGCCAACCCGCCCAGCACCTCTCCGCGATCACCTGGATCGAGACCGTCGGGCGCGATGGCAAAGGCCCGCGCGAGCCGGCCTTTCGTGCCAACAGCGTCGTGGCGCTGCGCTATGCGATCCGCGCCGGCATCGGCATCGGCATGATCCCGGACTATATGACGGGCGACCAAGCCGACCTGGTGCCCGTGCTGACCGAGATCGACCCGCCCACGCTGCCGATCCTGTTCGTGTACCCGGAGGAGCTGAAAGCCTCCAAGAAGGTGCAGGTGCTCAGGGATTTCCTGGTCGCCAAGGCCCGGCAATGGAAATACTGACCGTAGCGGCGGCACCGGCCTATGGGAGCGCCGGACATTGCAGCCCGGCGGGCTAGACGCTATCTAACCGGCACGGTTTCTTCGGCATCGGCGGCTAGGAACTCCTCAGACACCTGCACAGTTCGGGCGGGTAGGGGCGCGCTTCACGCGACGGTTGCAGACGCCGCCGGTGCACGAGTTGTGAGACATGGGAATGGACCAGGAAACGTCTAAGACGCTCTACGACAAGATCTTCGACGACCATGTGGTCGATCGCCAGCCGGACGGCACGTGCCTGCTCTACATCGATCGCCATCTCGTCCACGAGGTGACGAGCCCGCAGGCCTTCGAGGGCCTGCGCATGTCGGGGCGCAAGGTGCGCGCGCCGCAAAAGACGCTCGCCGTCGTCGACCACAACGTTCCGACAACCGACCGCAGCCACGGCATCGACGATGAGCAAAGCCGCGTCCAGGTCGAGACGCTGGCCAAGAATGCCAAGGACTTCGGCGTCGAATACTTCAACGAGCTCGATAGCCGCCAGGGCATCGTGCACGTCGTCGGGCCCGAGCAGGGCTTCACGCTGCCCGGCACCACCATCGTCTGCGGCGACAGCCACACCTCGACCCATGGCGCCTTTGGCGCGCTCGCGCACGGCATCGGGACGAGCGAGGTCGAGCACGTGCTCGCCACCCAGACGCTGATCCAGAAGAAGGCCAAGAACATGCGCGTGACGGTCGACGGGAAGCTGCCCGCCGGCGTCACGGCCAAGGACATCATCCTCTCCATCATCGGCGAGATCGGCACGGCCGGCGGCACCGGTCATGTGCTGGAGTACGCGGGCGAGGCGATCCGCGCGCTTTCGATGGAAGGCCGCATGACCGTATGCAACATGTCGGTCGAGGGCGGCGCCCGCGCCGGCATGATCGCGCCCGACGAGACGACCTACGCCTTCATCAAGGGGCGCCCCAAGGCGCCCAAGGGCGCGGCTTGGGACATGGCCATGCGCTACTGGGAAACGCTGCACTCCGATGAGGGCGCTTTCTTCGACACCGAGGTGAAGCTCGACGCGGCCAAGCTGCCGCCCATCGTCACCTGGGGCACCAGCCCGGAGGATGTCGCCGCCATCACCGGCGTGGTGCCCGACCCCGCGCACGTCGAGAACGAGAACAAGCGCGCCTCCATGCAGCGCGCGCTCGAGTACATGGGATTGCAGCCCGGCACCAAGATGACCGATATCCCGCTCGACGTGGTGTGGATCGGCTCGTGCACCAACGGCCGCATCGAGGATTTGC
>CAYUBZ010000329.1:0-2887 GCA_964443205.1 uncultured Hyphomicrobium sp.
GCACGCCGCGCACCTGCCCGTAGAAGTCCTCCAGGCAGGAGATGATGAGAATGGCGTTGGTCAGCCGGTTGGCGATCTGGATGAGGTCGCGCACGGCGCGCTGAAAGCGCTCCTCCGCGTCGTTGAAGAAGCGCAAGTCCTCCACCTGATCGACGCAGAACACGAGCGCGGCGCGATCGACGGTCCACATCAACGTGCCCAGTGCCGCGATGATCTCGAAGGCGCGATCCTCGCCGGTGTTGGGGTCGAGCGCGGCGACGGCCTGACGCGCAAGCTCGGTCAAAGGGCGGCCGTGCAGGTACTGGCGGACGCGCTGGTCGATGCGCGGGTCGCGTCGCTCCAGATAGAGCAGCGCGCGCACGACATTGATGTCGAGCTCCTGGGTGATGTACTTCGGGCTGGAGACGATGGCGTCGGCGATCTTCAGGACGAGGTTGGCGAGCTTTGCATCGTCCATTTTGTTGTCGCGCAGCGACTCCAGGTCCCTGTGGGAGACCTCGTCGGCGTCCGCGACCAGGCGGCTCGTCAGGCGCGCGATCCCGCTTTCGCCCGGGCGGTCGGGGTCATACGGCTTCTCCAGCGAGTGGACGAGCCGGCGCAGGTAGTAGTCGGCGTAGTTGCCGACGTCGGGGGTGAGCTGCGCATAGCCGAAGTAGGCGATGCCGCGGCGATGTGCGGTGGTCCGCAGCGCGCGGATGAGGTGCGTCTTGCCCGCCCCCGACTGCCCGTGGAACAGCAGGATGCGATCTTGCGTGCCGGTGTCGTGCCCCAACGTGATGTTGGTCAAAAGATCGGTGAACTTGGCCCGCGCCTTGGCGTGCACCTGTGCCACGTCGACGGGATCGGCCCGCCAGATGTCGTCCTCCCACGTGATCGAATGCTCGAAGGCCGAGAACAGCCTGTCGGGAGCGGGTCTAGTGGGAGCTTCTTGCTGGTGCATCAATCGACGGCCTCGACTTGCCTCAATCCTCAACGCGCACGTAGTGCCAGACGGTGTTCTTGTAGAGAATCGCCGAGTCCTCGAGATCTTTGATGTTCTGCTTGTTCTTGAGGTCGGCGCCCGTGAGCACCAGCTGGCCCGCCCGGTGAGCGCCCGCCAGCATGTCCTTGAACTCGATCTCTGAAAGACCCCACTCCGGATGCGACGTGCGAATCGCTTTCCACACCTGAGAGATAAACGCCTTGCGACTCCCTGGCCAGCCCTCGGCATGGCCGCGTGCCGCGCTGAGCACACCGGCGGAAAATTGTGCCAGGCCAGGCCGCTGCGGCGCCTTTGCTGAGACGGATGTTGCTGCGTCCTTGGCGGCGGCAGCGCCGTTGGCCTTGGGCGCGGCCTTGGCCGGAGCGGGGCCGGCGAGCTTGCGCAGCAGCCCTAAGCGCAGCACCTCGATCTCGGCGCGCGCCGCCCCCACCTGCTCCGCGCTCAAGGCGGCGATGAGCCGCCCGTCGGTGGTGATCTCGCGTGGGCTCTGCAACAATTGGCCGGCGAGCACGCGGCCGGCTTTTGCCGACAGCGCAGAGCCCTTCTGGGTCTTGAGGCCGCTCTTCACGTTGTCGCCGAAGGCCTGCTCGAGCGCCAAGAGCGCCAGCGCGGCCCTCAGCTTGGACGGCGACAGCGCCTGGCGCATCGCCAGCCCGAACGCCTTTTGCACGATCAGCGCGCTCAAGCCTTCGGGGCGGACCAACGCTTTGCGGATGTTGAGCTTTCCCGCATCGAGCCCGAGGGCCCGGGCAACGAGCCAGACGTCGCGCTGCTCGCTCCAGGCGCGCGCGTGCGCCTCCTTCTCGCCCAGGAAGCGCGCGACCTGCGCCCCACCGTCATCGCTCGCGCGCAGGCGCCCGCGGTGCTCGCGCACGAGCGCGGACTGATCGAGCCGGATGAGTGCGGCATCGACGGCGCCGCGCCATTCGGCCGGCGAGAGCCGGTTGGAGAGCAAGGGGCCGAGGTCGCGCACGAGTTGGGCGCGCGAGGCGCCGCCGGCGCAGGCAATGCGTGCAAGTAGCAGGTCGTCGAGGGCCGCGGGCTCGGAGTCGATGGCCGAGTGCGCCGGCGCTTGTCTGCTCTGGGCCGACATGCAACGCGTCTCCTCATGCGAGTTGCGTGAGCCGTACGCGCGAATCACCGGCCGCTTGCGGCGAAGTGTGTGGGAGTCGGCGGCCACTTCCAAGTGGCGCACGGGTGGCGTGCGCAATTGCGTGGCCATCGAGTTGCGTCTGCGCCTCACAGGGCTGAATAAGAGCCCCGCGCCCGGCTTTCGCCGCACGCCCGTCAAATTGGCGACACCATGTTGGGCGGATATTCCCAAGCGCGCCCGGAATGATTCGGGTGCGCCGGAGAGGGGAGCTTTCCACTAGGGCGCTGCGAGCGCCGCATCCCGGTTCAGAACGGCTGGTGGCAACTCCTTAGCATTAACGACTAGTTAACGGGTTTACGCGATGGTCAATGGGTGTACCGCGCAGTTCCAAGCGGGAGTAGCTCGTATGTATCGCGTCGCGCTATCCGCAGGGCTCATCGTCATATTGGGCGCCTGCAGCCTCGGGCCGGGGAGCATCTCCTCTGGCTATGCCGAGTCCGACTACAGCACGTCTTCATTGAGATCATCGCCCAAGGTCGAGAGCGTGGCTCTCGGCGGCGAGCCCGGCGCGCAGCGCGCGGCCGCGAAAGAGGATGCGCCGAAGCGCCTTGCCAAGCTCTACGACAAGGCACCCTCGGGGTCCTACGAGCGGGCACCGGCGGGAGCCCTTGCCGACCGCGACTACTCGCACACGTCGCTCGACGCCGAGACGGCTCGCAAGCTGATCAACGCCTATCGCAAGGAGAAGGGGCTCAAACCCTTGAAGCTCAACGCCGAGCTGACGGCGGCGGCCAAGTCCCATTCGCGCGATC
>CAYUBZ010000330.1:0-2878 GCA_964443205.1 uncultured Hyphomicrobium sp.
AGCCATCGGCGGAGATGGGGCGGCTTATCGTCAGCTGCTCGATTCGCTCTCCCATAGCCTTCGCGCCGCAACGCGTCGCGGCTTCGCCCAAGCTGGGACCGCGCAGAACGATGTCGAGGACGTGGTCCAGGAGACCCTTTTGGCGATTCATCTGAAACGCCACACGTGGAACTCCGACCAACCGCTGGGACCGTGGGTGAGGGCCATTGCCCGCCACAAGCTGATCGACGCGCTCCGCCGGCGTGGCCGCCGCACGGAGGTGCCGATCGAAGCAGTATTGGATTTTCTGGCCGCCGAGGAGCCGCGCAGCGACCTCGATCGTCAGGATGCCGCGCGGCTGGTCAACGGCCTGCGCGGCCGTCAACACGTGATCGTACGCGCGATCAGCATCGAAGGGCAGTCGATCCGCGAAGTCGCAGACCGTATGGGAATGAATGAGGGCGCGGTGCGCGTTGCGTTGCATCGCGGTCTCAAGGCGCTGGCCGCCATGCATCGGGAAGGCCACGAGGAATGAAGACCGACGAATTGATTGCCGCATTGGCGGCGGATACGGAGGCCAAGTCCAGGCCCATCGCGAGCACGGTGTGGATCGCCGCCGCCGGCGGAGCGGTCGTGGCCGCGCTCATCTTTTATTTCGACATCGGCTTCCGTCCCGACCTCTCCGCGGCTATCGAAACGCCGCGGTTCCTCTTCAAGTATGTATTGACGTTGTCGCTGCTCGTCTCGGCGATGGGGCTCGTTCTGCATCTTGCCCGTCCCGGAGCGGTGCCGACCGCGTGGCTGATGGCGCTTGCCGTACCCCCGGCGCTGCTTGTCCTCGCGACGATTGTAGAGCTGCTCGTCGTTCCGGCCTCCGATTGGAGCCAGCGCCTCGTCGGCAGCAACGCCTTCGTGTGCCTGGTGCTCATTCCCTCGTTGTCTGCCATCCCGCTCATCGCCCTCATCTTCGCACTGCGCCAAGGTGCACCGACCCATCCAGTGCTGGCCGGCGCCGCAGCCGGACTTGCCGCCGCGGGCATTGGCGCAACGCTGTATGCAACCCACTGTCAGGACGATAGCCCGCTCTTCTTGCTCACGTGGTATGCGATCGCGATCGCGATCGTGACGCTCGCAGGCGCGATCCTCGGTCAGCGTTTCTTGCGATGGTGAGACGGGCCGTCCCTGCAAAGCGGCTCTGCCGGAAGCCGGGGTGCCTGGTGCGAGCCTGATGCAAAAAGGGCGCTGGCGACGGAACTTGCAGGCGTCTCCCGTTGGGCTGCTATTGACCTGAACGCAACCGAAACAATGTATAGTCGGGCTACGGCCCTACTTGGCCTGGAGACCCGCGATTTCGAGCGGTCTTTCGTGCACGGGCAGGGCGTCGCAGTTGGTCGGGCGGGAATTCGGCAGCCGGTGAAATCCTGAAATACCGACGTGGTTAACACCTCACAGCGCGCCGGCGGAGGCTCAGCCCGCGTAGACAGCAAGGACCGCCGATGCGAGCGAGGTATGTGGTTCTGACATTGGTGCTCGCCGTCGGAGCCGCCATCATCGCGATGGGGCCCCTCAAGGGGCGCAGCGTCGAGGCGGGAGCTCAAGCTCTGGCGAGCCTCGCAGCATCGGCGCTGAGCGGCTCGGACGAGACGGTGCGCGCGGCGTTGCCAGGCCGGACCTCCACCGCCCCCAAGCCAGATAACGGCGGCGCAGATGCCCCGCCCGAGGTCACCGTCAGCCAGCCCGTGGCACAAAAGATCACCGAGTGGGACGAGTACACCGGCCGCTTCGACGCCGTCGAGGCCGTCGACGTGCAGGCCCGCGTGAGCGGCTACCTCGACAAGGTGAACTTCACCGACGGCCAGGAGGTCAGGGCCGGCGACCTGCTGTTCGAGATCGATCCGCGTCCGTTCGAGCGGGCGCTGGAGCAGGCAAAGGCCGAGCTCAATCAGACCAAGGTGCGTGTCAGCAATGCGAGCCTCGATGTGGAGCGCGGACGCCCCCTGCTCAAGAGCGACTACATCTCCAAGAAGACTTTCGATGACCGCGAGAACATCGTCCGCGACGCCGAGGCCTCCGTGAAGGTGGCGGAGGCACGCGTCAAAGCCGCCGAACTCGACTTGAGCTTCTGCCGCGTCACGGCGCCGATCTCCGGCCGCCTCAGCCGCACGCTCGTAACGCCCGGCAACTTCGTGAGCGGGGGCGGCGCGGACAAGGCCGCCACCATCCTCACCACCATCGTCACCCAGACCCCGATCTACATCTACTTCGACGTCAGCGAGAACAACGCTCTCAAATACACGCGACTGTCGGAGGCACACGACAAGGGCGCGCCCGGCATGCTGGGGGCAGCGGTTGGAGTCGGCCTGCCCGACGAGGAAGGCTTTCCGCATGCGGGCCGGCTCGATTTTCTCGACAATCGCCTGGACCAGGGCACCGGGACGCTGCGCGCACGCGCCGTCATCGCCAACGAGGCGCACCTCTTCTCGCCCGGCATGTTCGCGCGCGTCCGCCTTCAGGGATCGCCCGAGTATACCGCCGTCATGCTCCCCGATGAGGCCATCGGAACCGATCAGGCGAACCGCTTCGTCTACGTGGTAGGCGACGACGACATCCCCGTGCGGCGATTGGTGAAGCTTGGACCGCTGGTCGACGGGCTGCGGGTCATACGCGAGGGCGTCAACGCGGAAGACTGGGTCGTCATCCGCGGCCAGCAGAGGGTCCGGCCCGACCAGAAAATTGCGCCCAAGCACATCCCGCTCAAGGTGTCCGACGCCAAAGGCGAGCCTGCGAGCTCGGTTAAGAAACCCTGACGGGCGCGAGAACAACCGATGCGCTTCAGT
This sequence comes from uncultured Hyphomicrobium sp., assembly GCA_964443205.1. Classification (GTDB taxonomy): domain Bacteria; phylum Pseudomonadota; class Alphaproteobacteria; order Rhizobiales; family Hyphomicrobiaceae; genus Hyphomicrobium_A. Next base: position 2,817 of record CAYUBZ010000330.1, read on the forward strand.
CGCTTCTTCATTGACCGCCCCATCTTCGCGTCTGTCCTTTCGCTGGTCATCCTGATCATCGG
>CAYUBZ010000331.1:0-2877 GCA_964443205.1 uncultured Hyphomicrobium sp.
AACGTCTACTATTCCGGCAACTACTTCGGCAGCACCGGTCCTGTGTGGACGATCGAGACCCTGGCGGCCTTCGAGCTGCCTAAAACCTGGGTGTTCGTACCAACGGTCAATGGCCTCGTCGGTTGGCAAAAGGGTAAGGCCAAAGACGGGTACTTTCTGAATGGCCCCGGGGGCGACGATGAGTACTATTATTGGAATGCTGGCCTGACGCTGGCCGTCGAGGCGCTTAGCTTCGACTTCCGCTACTGGGATTCGAACATCGGCAAGGATGCGGCCGGCCCGATCTGTGGGCAGGCGAGCTTGTGCGACGGTCGCTTCGTGTTCACCGCCAAGGTGGCGCTCCCCTGACGCGGGAGTCTCGCTCACCGTCCATAAGCTGCAGACACTGAGCCTCCCCGCGGTCCGCCGCGGGGTTTGGCGTTGAATTTCGCCTCTTGAATCCCCGCAGGCATGGGATTCGGCAGCGAACAGACCAGCACGCTCGGCCCGACATAGCCGTGTCATACACCTCGGCTATCGCTACGCGTGCGGAAAATGAGCATTGGCCGCTCGGCGATCCCGCTTCTCTTTCCGCAAGCGGCAGCACTTGGCGGTCAAGGCGCAGGACGCGTCAAATGCCCTCAAATGGCGCGTTCCGCGAGGCCAGAGGCCAGCTTTGCGGCGACCGACGGGCTACCCCGCTGCCGACGGTGACGCGAGCTGGCCTCTTCTCCTCAGGCCCGCGCAACTTCCGCAACCCCGGCATCTGTTGACAGCAATCGGCCGCGCGCCCTTTTCCCCAGGCCCTCGTCGCCGATCCCTTGCCGTGCGGCGGCAAAGCACACGATAAATGCGCTCCTATCCCCGGGGCAGGCGCGCCGTGATCCTCATCATTGCCGGAATGATCGCTTTGACCGTCGCGACCGCCTACTGGCTGGCGCGGCAAACCGCCGATGAGAGCGTCGTGCTGGAGACGATCCCCGACCGCCCCTGCGCCTTCGGCTGCGCAATGGCCTGGCTCGCCATTCGCAATTGCGATCCCGAGGAGGTGATCGAGGTGCTGCGGCTGCAGGAGCCCACGCTCTGCAATTGGGATTCCGGCATCGGCGCCGTCTATGACGATCGCTTCGGCTCCGCGCACGTATTCGTCACGCCCGTCGTGCACGGCTGGACGTTCGTGGTGGGACTGCCGCTGCCGCATCCGGTGGGGCGCGGCTTCGTCGACAAGTGCACTCCGTTGCTCGTCGATCTCGGTGGTCGGTTCGACGAGGTGCAGTACTATTTCAGCTACCCGCCCATCGACTTCTACGCCTGGGCGCGCGTGCGCGATGGGCGCCTCGTGCGCGCCTTCGCCGTGACCGACGAGGGCATCGTGTGGAACAAGGGGCGCACCAGCAAGGAGGAGCGCGGGCTGGGATTGAAGCTGTTCGAGCTGCGCGGCGTGCAGGGGCGCAAGGGTGACGCCGGCGGCGAGATGATCCTGCATCCCACCGAGGATCACGTGATGCGTCTCGCGCACCGGTGGAGCCTCGATCCCACAACGCTGCATACCGTGTCGGCGCCGCCGGGCTTGGGCTGGGTCGCCCTCGCGCCGTCGGCGTGGCGCGCCGAGCGGGTGCGCAAGATCGCCTGATTGGGATGGCCGTGATTGGGCGGCTTCGAGAAAGTCGCGCCGTCAATCGGTGCGATAGCGGGCGGCCTGGATGCTCGGCTGCGCCAAGATCGCCAAGTCCTCGCGCCCCCCTTGCGGATCCAGACGCAGGGCCAGCCCGTTCGCCGGGCATGGCTGCAGTATGGTGCGGTTCGACTGCCTGTCGAGGGCGAGGGCCGTGCAGTTGGCGGGCTCGACCATGTAGATCGTCGGCAGGTTGGTCTTGGAGCGCGCGGCGACAGCCGCCCCACTGGTCAGCGCAGCCTTGGCCGCCGTATCGGGGGCCTTGAGGACGACATCGGAAAGAAATGTCCAGAATCCGACGGCGTGCCAAAAAATGGCGCCGGTGACGAACCCCAGTCCTCCCCACGCGAGGGCCGATCGCATGCTTCGGCGGCGTTTGGGTGCCGGTGGGGCCTCGCGCGGCGAGATCAGCCCCGGACGAACCGAACCAAGTCCGGAGCCCATTTGCTCACGAACTATCGTTGCCGCTCGCATCTCGCCGACCCCCCTTTTCGGCTCGAATCATGAGCTTAGTGTGCGAACCGGCTCACCTCGGGGCAAGGCGGCAGTGGGGCCGCATTCGCGCGGCTTGGCGATATCCACAGCTATCCAAAGTTGCCGGCGCATCTGTGCCGCACGTCTAGAACTGACGCGGGCTTTCGATGATGCGCGGCCCCGGCAGCGGGTGCGGTCCTTTGAAAGAACCCGAGCTTGCGTCGCCGTCGCCGCGCCATGTCGACCGCACCGGCGGCACTTGCATCCGGCCGGCGCGGCATATCTGGCGCGCGTCGTTCCCACAGGGTCGTGGGCGGCCGTCCTTGGTCATGCAGATGCGCACCTCGCGCAGACGGTTGCCGGGTCCCCCGCACGTGATGGCGATCATGTCGGGCTTGAGGCCGGGGTTGGCCTGCAGGAAGTCTCGCATCACCTCACGCGGGGAGACGAACTGTCTTTCGAACGGATTCCGGTAGCGCTCCGGGATGCGGATCCGATTGAAGAACCGACGGGCCAGCGCGAAGTAGGGGGCCGGCAGCAGGCCGGAGCAGGTGCCGTGCGTCCGGTACTCGTGGATGACGAGGCCGCGGCTCGGCATCACGTCGCCCAGGCTGGCAATCACCGGCTCCGGCACGAAAGGACGCCAGGCTGTGGGGCAGCGCTCGGGATAGCCCTTCTCGTACTGCGGCCACAGGCCATGCAAGATGAAGCCGTAGCGACGGCCTTTGAGTCCCGCGCACTGGGCGTCG
>CAYUBZ010000332.1:0-2866 GCA_964443205.1 uncultured Hyphomicrobium sp.
CTGCAGGACGTCAACGGCTGATCGGACAACTAGTTAGCGTGCTTGCCTGCCGGGCGGTAGACGCCGGCCTCAGCGTCGAACTCGAGCGTCCCCAGATCCTTCGGCGCCGCCATCACGGGCTTGCGGCGCTTGGGCTTATCGTCCGCGAGGCGTGCGGCTTGCGCCGCGCGCGCCATCTCCTTGGCGAGCCATTTGACACCGGCCGCTAAGCCGGCCCCGATGAGCACCGCAGCCACGACTTGGGGCATCACTGGACACTCCCTCTTGCCATCGTGTCAAAAACCGAACCTGGACCACAGCGCCCGGGTCTCGACAGCGGATATCAGATCTTCGGCGAAGGCAAGACGCGGCCGCGTTAAATCCTCGTAACCCAGGGCCGGGAAGCGGCGCAGGCGCGACAGGAGGCCGCCGCGGTCCAGCGGCACGACCTTGAGGCGCACCTTGTCGCCGTGCAACTCGCGCATTTTCGTGCGGATATCGCTGACGCCGTCGATGAGCCCCAGTTCCATGGCCTTGGGGCCGGACCAGAAGGCGCCGGAGAACAACTCCTGGTCGGGGCCTTTGAGACGGCCGGCGCGGCGCTCCTTGACGATGCCGATGAAGACGTCGTGCACATCGCGCTGCAGATCCTTGATGCGTGACACGTCCTCTGGCCGCTCGGGCCGGAAGGAATCGAGCGCGTCCTTGAGATCTCCCGCCGTGTAGACGCGCCGCTCTACGCCGAGCTTCTCGATGGCCTTGTCGAAGCCGAAGCCGGCGAAGATGACGCCGATCGAGCCGACGATCGAGGAGGCGTCGGCGTAGATCTCGTCGCCGGCCAGCGCCAGGTAGTAGCCGCCCGAGGCCGCGACGTCCTCGCAGAACACGTAAACGGTTTTTTCGTGCTCCTCGGCGAGCTGACGGATGCGGCGGAAGATGAGACTCGACTGCACCGCAGAGCCGCCGGGCGAGTTGACGACGACGGCGACACTCGGCAGCTTCGACATCTCGAAGGCCTTCTCGATGGCGCCGGCGCACTGGGAGATCGACAGCCCCGGACGCAAAGGCGTCACCAAGCCTATAGGACCGGAGAAGCGCAGCACGGGAACGACGGGACCACGGCGAAAGAACCACATGCGCGCCTACCTCGCTGAAGAGAAGGGAGTTCAAGGGGCGGAGCCGCGCGACCGAACGCGGCCGTTCACGATCCGGCGACACATTTACGGCATGCCGGCGACCCCGGCTAGGCCTCTGATGTCATCGGCAGGGCGGCGCTCGCGCGCAGGATCGCTTGCGCCTCGGGCGTGAAGTCGTCGCCGGCGCCGTGCAGCACGAAGCCCGGCAGCAGCGCCAAAGGTGCGCGACTGCCCTTGATCCCCTGCACGATGACGCGATGGGCCGGCGCGACCGTGCGCGGGTGGAGGGGGAGCACCTTGAGTGCCCCGAAGCGCCCCTCCAGAAGGCTCAGGAGGTGTCCGAGCGCCACGGCCTTGTGGATGACGGTCACGCCGCCGCCCGGGGCCGCCATCCGCGCCATGAAGCGCACCCAGCGCTCTAGGTCCGTTTCGGGCATGGCATGCGCCCTGGCCTTGAGAGCGTCGGGGGCAAGCGTTCCCGCATCGCGGGCGTGAAACGGCGGGTTCGCGATCACCTGATCGAAGCTCTCGGGCGCCAGGTCCAGGTCCTGAAGCCCGGCGGCGGAGAGCCCCACCTCGCATTGCATCACCCGCACGCGGGCACCAAGACCGTTGCGCCGAATGTTTTCGGCGGCGAGGTGCGCGAGTGCCGGCTCCCGTTCCAGGAGCGTCACCTCGGCGCTCTCGGCACGCCGCGCAAGGCAAAGGCCCGCCGTGCCCACGCCGGCACCGACGTCGAGCACGCGCATGGGGCGCCCGGCCGTCGCCGGAACGGCCGCCGCCAGCATCACGGCGTCGAGGCCGGCGCGGTAGCCCGATTTCGGCTGCAGGATCTGCAGGGCGCCGCCGAGGAAGGCATCGTCCGTCGGCAGGTCTTTAGTTGCGCTTGCCCTCTGCCCGTCGGTCACCGTACGATCCACTGGCCGAGACCGGCCTCATCGAGGAGGCGGCGTGCGTCCGCCCAGCTGTCCTCGGGCACCGCAAGCCGCTGCTGTACGGCGCCGAGCGTTCCTTGTACGGCGCTCATGTTGCCATCGAACACCGCCACGCCGATGCCGGCGTCCTCGAGCAGCACCTGCACGTAGTTCAGGAGAACGGGATCGTTGGTCGTTACCAGATCGCGCATGGGTGAAGGATCCCAATGTCGTCGTGCCGTTGCGCCAAATTGTGCTTAAAGACACGCCGGACACAACGCTATACCATCGTCAACACGCCAGCGCCGGGAAAACGCCCTTGGGCCTCGTCATACCATTCGAAAGCGCGCGAAGCGCACCGGAAAGCCTCAAACCGCTCCTCGACCTCGTTTCCGAGGACATGGAGGAGATCAACCGCATCATTCTCGACAAGGCCGTCTCCGATGTCGAGATGATCCACGAGCTGGCCCATCACCTTATCGATTCGGGCGGCAAGCGGCTCCGCCCCATGCTGACGCTGGCGGCCTCCAAGCTGTGCCACTATCCCGGCCGCGGCCACATCCGCGTGGCGGCCGCCGTCGAGTTCATGCACACGGCGACGCTGCTGCACGACGACGTCGTCGACGAGAGCAGCCTCCGACGCGGCAAGGAGACCGCGCGCATGATCTGGGGCAACCAGGCAAGCGTGCTCGTCGGCGACTTCCTGCTGGGCCAGGCGTTCCGCATGCTGGTCGACGTGGGCTCGCTGCCCGTTCTCAAGATCCTCTCCAACGCGGCCGCCGTCATCGCCGAAGGGGAGGTGATGCAGCTTGCCGCCGCCAAGAACACGGCGACGAC
>CAYUBZ010000333.1:0-2859 GCA_964443205.1 uncultured Hyphomicrobium sp.
GGGCTGGTGATGTGCATGAACTGCACGCCGATGTGCCGGCAGTAGGTGCGGCGCACGATGCGCAGGATCTGCCGCATGGTCGCGGTGTCCATGCCGAGCACGCGATCGATGAAGATGGGGCGGTCGAGGTCGGCGTCGGTGAAGCCGTAGGTCTCGGGCTTTAGCTCGCGATGCACCCTGCGGTCCGCCAGGCCCAAGGGATCCAGGTCGGCGGCCAGATGGCCCATGACCCGGTAGGCGCGAATGAGCATCAGCGCGCGGATCGAATCCTGCGTGGCGCGCAGCGAGGCCGCCGGCGACATCTCGAATCCGAGCGTTTGCGCGCGTGCCTGCAGGTTGTCGCGCAGCGAGCGCTCCGCCGCGCCGTAATCACCGGTGAGCGCGGCGATGAGCTCGCCGTTGCCTTCCAGCTCCTGCACCGGCACGCCCCAGCTGGGGCCACGGCTTTCCTCGCGAACCTGATCGCGCTCCTCGTTCAGGCTTTCGAAGAAATGCCGCCACTCGTCGCTGACCGAGCCGGGATTGCGCTCGTACTCGGCCTGCATATCCTCGACGTACGCCGCGTTGGCGCCGCTCAAGAAGGAGGTGCGTAAGAATCTGTCATTGAGGGGTTGGCGAGCCATGGAGCGATCCGTGTCTCAACGAGATAATTGTTGCAGTGCAAGCCTTCAAGCGCCCGCTAAACTAAAGCTGCATGGCCGCTCTCAAAATTTAGTGTGCACCGCAGCATACGCCTATTCTGCGAGTTTGGCATGCTGAGATTGTCCTTTTAGGACATCCATCAGCGTCGTCCCCAACGCAGCTGGGCTGGCGGCGATGGCGATGCCGGCCGAGCGCATGGCCTCGAGCTTGTCCTCGGCCTTGCCCTTGCCGCCCGAGATGATGGCGCCGGCGTGGCCCATGCGGCGCCCCGGCGGCGCGGTGACGCCGGCGATGAAGCCGGCCATCGGCTTGGCGCGGCCGCGTTTGGCCTCATCTTTGATGAACTCGGCCGCGTCCTCCTCGGCGGAGCCGCCGATCTCGCCGATCATGATGATGGAATCGGTTTCGGGGTCGGCGAGGAACAGCTCCAGCATGTCGATGAACTCGGTGCCCTTCACGGGATCGCCGCCGATGCCGACCGCCGTCGATTGCCCGAGGCCTGCGTCCGAGGTCTGCTTCACCGCCTCGTAGGTCAAGGTGCCCGAGCGCGAGACGATGCCGACGCGGCCGGCCTTGAAAATGTTGCCCGGCATGATGCCGATCTTGCATTGATCGGGCGTCAGGACGCCCGGGCAGTTGGGCCCGATGAGACGGCAGCCCGAGCCGTCGAGCGCGCGCTTCACCTTCACCATGTCCAGCACGGGAATCCCCTCGGTGATGGCGACGATGAGCGCGATGCCGGCGTCGATCGCCTCGAGGATCGCATCGGCGGCAAAGGGCGGCGGCACGTAGATGGCGGAAGCGTCGGCGCCGGTCGCGGCCTTCGCCTCGAGCACGGTGTTGAACAGCGGCACCGCGGCCAGCTCCGCGTCGGGGTGCTTGCTTCCGCCCTTGCCGGGCGTCACGCCGCCGACGATCGCCGTTCCGTAGTCCTTCGCCTGCTTGGTGTGAAATGTGCCCTGGCTGCCGGTGATGCCTTGGCAGATCACCTTGGTGGACTTGTCGACGAGAATGGCCATGGCGCCGCCCGCTGCCCCTGTGGCCTCCACTCTAGAGGCTCTTGCTGCACTGCATCAAGGCCGAGAATGCGCGGCCGGCGCGAAAAATGCCAGATTGCGACGACGGTTGCTCGGGCCCGGCGCAGATCAAGCCGCCTGCTTCACCGCCTCGGTGATCTTGGCCGCGGCATCGGCGAGATCGTCGGCCGGCACGATCTTGAGACCGCTCTCGCCCAGGATCTTCTTGCCGAGATCGACGTTGGTACCTTCCAGGCGCACGACGAGGGGGACGGTGATCTCCATCTCGCGCGCGGCGGCAACGACGCCCTCGGCGATGATGTCACACCGCATGATGCCGCCGAAGATGTTCACCAGGATTCCCGTCACGGCCGGGTCCGACAGGATGATCTTGAAGGCCGCCTGTACCTTCTCCTTGGACGCGCCGCCGCCCACGTCGAGGAAGTTGGCGGGCTCGGCGCCGAACAGCTTGATGATGTCCATGGTCGCCATGGCCAGCCCTGCCCCGTTCACCATGCAGCCGATCGAGCCGTCGAGCTTCACGTAGGACAGATCGTGCTTGGAGGCCTCGACCTCCATCGGATCCTCCTCGCCCAGATCGCGCATCTCCACGATGTCGGGGTGGCGATAGAGCGCATTGGAGTCGAAACTGACCTTGGCGTCGAGGCAGGTCAGGCTGCCGTCCTTGGTGACGACCAGCGGGTTCACCTCCAACAGGCTCACGTCCTTCTCCAGGACCAGCTTGTAGAGGTCGCCGATCAGCTTGTGGCACGCTGTCTGCTGCTGCTTGCTGGTGAGCCCGAGAGCAAACGCGATCTTGCGCCCATGGAACGGTGCATACCCCGTCGCCGGGTCGATGGTGACGGTGACAATCTTCTCGGGCGTCTCGGCCGCCACCTCCTCGATATTCATGCCGCCGGCCTCACTCGCGATGAACGCCACCCGCGAGGTCGTGCGATCGACCAGCGCCGAGAGATAGAGCTCACGCGCAATCGGGCAATCCTCCGCCACGAAAATGCGATTGACGACGCGGCCCTCGGGCCCCGTCTGCTTGGTCACCAGCGTATGCCCCAGCATCTGCTCTGCAATCGCGCGCACCTCGTCTTTTGTCTTGGCGAAGCGCACGCCGCCCTTGTCGCCGGCCGACTTCTCCTTGAACTTGCCCTTGCCGCGGCCGCCGGCGTGGATCTGCGCCTTGACG
>CAYUBZ010000334.1:0-2847 GCA_964443205.1 uncultured Hyphomicrobium sp.
AGGACCTGGCGCTCCTTTTCGCGACACTCGATGAGCTTGCGGAAAGCACGCTTTCTTGAGCGCGTCGACAGTTGGGTCAGCCCCGTGACAGAACGCCAACAGGCGTAGTCTGGCGGGTAAGCCCATGCGGAAGTTCGGCGTATTTCTGGCGGTTGTGGCGATCGTGGTGACGGTGCAGGCGCCGTTTGCAGAAGCGGGGCGTGAGCGCGGGCGCGAGCGCGAGCGGGCGTTGCCGCTTAACGATCCAAGATCGCTCGCCTCTCCCAACTACCAGGGCTACCGGCCGGCCTGGGCCAACCCCTATGCCGAGCCGGGCGAGATCGGCGTCAACGACGACCCGACGCCGTTCTATCCTTCCGACGTCGACAGCGGCCCCAACCCGCTCGACCCCGACGCGTTCTGACACAAGGCTCGGCCCTCACGCCTGACCGAGGCAGCGGCGCACGAAGCTCTGCACGTCTGCGAGCGTGCCGAGCATGGGGACCGCTTCCGGCAGCTGCGGAATGTCGGTGCGCGCATCCACAAAAGCTGCAATCGGCCGGCCATAGCGGATGGCGAGCGCCACCTCGCTCGCGGTGCCGGGACCGCCGGGCAGCGCGATGAGCACGTCGGAGCTCAAGACATTGATGTGGTTGCGTGACAGCGGCTCGGTGCCCGAGGCCCCGCTCAGGGGCAGGTGCGTCAGAATCGCCAGCTCGACGAACGGGTTGGGGTATCCGGGCCTGGGGACCGACGGCGCATCGCCGCAGGGCACGATGCCGACCACCAGGCCCGCACGGTCCGGCACCGCGTGGAAGGCCCGGCTGACGGCCTCCATGACGCCTTTTCCGGCGCCGGTCAGGAGATGCACCCTTTGGGTGGCCAGCCAGCGGCCGACGGCCTCGGCCTTTGCCGCGTGCTCCAAGTCTCCCGACCCCAGCACGCCCACCACGGGCAGGCGTCCGCTCATTTGTCAACTCCGTTCACATTGCCCCGATCCGCCGCGAAGCTTGCATCATTGCGGGGCCCGCGGCACCCTTTGAGATTGGAATGGCGGCGGCGGCCGAGGCCACAGGAACACCACAGGCCTCGGCTTCACTGAAAAACGAGCCGGCACCGCTGGGCCTTGAGACGAGCACGAACCGGAGAGAACGATGGAACGACCCCTGCAGATCGCATTCAAGGACATGGCGAGCTCGGAGACTCTGGAGGCGCTGATCCGCGAACGTGTGGAGCGGCTGCAGCGCTTCCATTCCAACATCACCGGCGCCCGCGTCGTCATCGGCGTGCCCCATCGCAGCCCCGAGAGCGGCAAACCGCCGATCGGCATCACGGTGGAGATCGACGTGCCCGGCCACAAACCCATCGTGGCCAAGGGCGAGCAGGACCGGCGCGAGACGAAGGGCGACCATGCGGCCGTCATCAACCGGGTCTTCGAGGCCATCGAGCGCCAGCTCGAGCAGACCGCCGCCATCAGGAACCGCGAGGTGAAGAACCACGGCTCCTCCGGCGACACCGGCATCGTGGTCAGGATCTTCCCCGAGCAGAACTACGGCTTCGTCGAGGTGAAGGACTCGCCCGACCTCTATTTCACCCGCGACGTGGTCACCGCCGGCGCCTTCGACGAGCTCGAGGTCGGAACCGTCGTGCACGTCACGCGGGCGGCGAGCGAAGGTCCGATGGGGCCGCAGGCGAGCTCGGTGAAGCGTTTGGGGGCGCGGCGCAGCCCCGCTTGAGAGGGGCGCATCTCGCTCGGCGCGATTGGAAATCATGCTGGGGTCGAAAAAACGAGGGGAAGGAAGTCATGCTGCGTTCTGCGCCCCGGGCACGGCTCGAGGATGACCTTGTCGCCGCCGAGGCACTTGTCATGCAGCCGGCGGCAACCGCCAAGGAGCTGGCCGCCAACCTCAGGCAAGTCTACGAGGCGATGTTCAACGTCAGCCTCGACTGCTACGACCTCAATGCGCTTGCGAGGTCGGCGCCCGAGCTGATGCGCGCCATCTTCGCCCTCCGGGTCCGGCTGCGCGATCAGGTGGCCGGCTGGCAGCGGCGCGGGTTCATGTCGCTTCCCGTGCAGCTGGCCGTGCGCAACGCACTTCGCGCCGCCCGCTACGCCACCGACATGCTGGGCGAGCTCAACATCCGCTACGCGCTGTTGGGGCCCGGCGAGATCACGCTGCGCGGCTTTCGCGGCGACCACTTCAACACGCTGGTCAATCCCGCCTTCGACACCGGCGAGGACATTCCCTTCCGGTCCGGCGACCTATTGTTGATGCGCGGAATGCACCACAACAGTGCCGCGATCGCGCGCATCGGCGACGTCGACTCGCAGTTCAGCCACATCGCCATCATTCACACCGACGAGAACGGCAAACAATGGGTGGTGGAGAGCCTCATCGAGGAAGGCGCCATCATCAACCCGCTCGATTCCGTGCTGCATCACGGCCTGGGGCGCTGCGTGGCGCTCCGCCACAAGGATCCCGATCTCGCCCGCCGCGCCGCGGCGCAGATCCACGAGGTGGTGCGCCGCTCGCGCGCGCCCGGGGGCAGGCGCATCTGGTACGATTTCTCCATGGAGCCCGAAGGCAAAAAAGAGCTCTTCTGCTCCAAGCTCGTGCGGCTCGCCTTCTCGCTTGCAAGCCAGGGCAAGGTCGTGCTGCCGACCTACACCACCCGATTTGACATGAAGAACCGCGACTTCGTCGACCGCATCGGCGTCACGGCACGCGAGACGTTCGCGCCCGCCGACATCGAGCTGGAGACCGACTTCGACATCGTCGCCGAATGGCAGGATTACCGCCTCACCTCGCGCCTGCGCCTGCAGGATCTGCTGATGGACAAGCTGTTCTGGTGGATGGACGAGTACGG
>CAYUBZ010000335.1:0-2846 GCA_964443205.1 uncultured Hyphomicrobium sp.
AACGCGCCCCAGTGGTGCGAGATCCCGGTGCCGATCTCGCGCACGAACTCGTAGGCCTGCTCCATCGGCTCCAAGATCTCGGTCTCGACCCGGCCGTAGTCGTCGATGCCGTGCGGACGATAGGTCGCCGGCTCGTCGAAGGTCGTCCCGTCGCCCGCCGTCTTCGCCCGGCGCGGGAACGCCTGGCGCATCTCGGAGGCAACCTCGGGGACGTTGAGGGCCAGCGCCCACTCGAGGATCTGCGCGTAGCTGACCTCGTTGCGCGAGGAGGACCGCGGCATCTGCGCCGCCAAGATGAACACGCGCATGATGAGTGCTAAGCGGATGGCGTGCAAAAGGTCGAGCTCCAGCCGGCTCTCGCCGGGGATCTTGCCGCCCTCGATGCCGATCTCCTCGAGCATGGCGTGAAGCTCCACGGCGTCGAGACGCAAGTGGTGCACCAGCCCGTTGATGGCGCTGCACCGCTCGTCCTCGAGCAGACGCGAGGCGAGCGCCCGGAAGGCCGGCTCCAAATGCGGCTCGCGCCCCCAGGACGCGCGCCAAGCCCAGAAACCCGGATCGAAGACGATGGCGTTGGCGCCCATGGCGTTGAGGCTCGAGATCTGCTTGGCGCGCGCGATCATCTCGATCAACGGCCGCAGGCGCGGCGAGCTGCGGGCAAGCTCGATGAAACTCCCCCGCTCCGAGCCGACGGCGGCGCCGAGGCCGGCCACGACGTTGGCGACGTAGCCGAACTGCTGAAGGATGGCGTTGTTGGGAATGGCGCGCATGCGCGCCGGGTCGCCGCGGTCGGCGACGGCACCTTCCGTTTGGCGTCGCACGGGGCGCGAGCCCGTCTTGAACAGAAGGTTGGGCCCGAAGGCGCCGAGCACGGCCCGATAGCCCGGGTGTGCGAACAGGTGCTCCTGATAGGACTTGAGGCGCAAAAGGAAGTCGAGCGCCAGATTGACGTCGGCGTAGAAGGGATCCTTGCCCTCGCGCGGCTCGGTGCCGTCCATGATGACGGTGGAGAGCGCGCGCGTCGTCAGCCGGTTGTTGGCGAAGAACAGGTAGCCGTCGCCGCCCTGGAAGCTCGTCTCGTGCTTCAAGGCGAGGCCGTGGCGCGCGAACCTGCGGCGCGCCTCCTCGGGGAAGAGATAGTTGAGGCGCGTGCGCATCTCGCCGGGGTGGGCGCCGCGCCCCATCGATTCGCCGTGGGTGGAGAAGATCAGCGTCTCGACGTTCTTGAGGCCGGCGCGACTGATGCACTCGGCGACGTTGTGGTGCAGCCGCTCCACGGCCAGCGTCGCCGTAATCTGCCCGACGAAGCGGCCGGCGTCGGAGAAGCCCGTCTGATAGGCGAGGCGTCCGCGCTTCGACACGTAGTCGCGATAGGCCTGCTGCTGCAAGAGGTGCTCGATGATGCGCGCACCGCCCTCCAGCCCCGCAGCGTTCTCGAACAGCGGCGAGACGTCGGTGATGTCGTCGACGCCGAGCAGGGTGGCGAAGAAAACCGCGATCAGGACGGTCGCCGGCGATTCCGATTCCGCGATCAGGAAGCGGATCGGCGTCTCGTGATCCACGTGCTTATGGATCTGGGCGACGAGAGCGAACTGGCGGATCGCTGTCGCCGTCTCGAGCTCGAGGGTCTCGAAGTTGACGGTCTGCTCCTTCGCCGACCCGATCATCTCGACGATGCGCGCTAACGCCTGGCTCTCGGAGAGGTCCCGCGTCCATGGCTCGTGCACGTAAGCGCGGAAGGCGTTGTTGAGCTGGACCGCGTTGATGCGCAGATGAATGTGGGCCGTCCCGAGACCCGTCGCCTGCAGCAGGCCGGCGATCACCGCCACGCTGCGCTTGACTTGCGGATCCTTGATCGTGTCGATGACGGTCTGCAGCAGGCTGGCGAGCGGCTCCACCGAGGTGATGTTGTAGCTGTCGGGCTTGGTGATGACGTTGGCGGCGTCGGCGAGCGACTGCTCTCCGGCAAGCACGCTGCCGAGTGCCGTGACCTGCTCGTCGACGGCGGCGATCGCGAGGTCCAGCTTGCCGGTCACCTGCCGCGACAGACGTTGGGTCTCCGCACTCTCTTTGAGGGACTCCTTGAGCGTCTGAAAACGCTCGTGGATGTCGACCAGGCTGGCGCGCTTCTCCTGCAGGCGGATGAGGAACGATTGGATCCAGGAGATGTCGGTGCGGCCATCGAGGTCGTAGCCGACCCAGGATGCGATCGTGGCAAGGCGCGGGTTGATCGTGTAGGCCTTGTCGCCGAAGCGTGCGACGGCGGCGGTATAGAAGCTATGCAGCAGCTCCGTGTAGGCGTTGCGCAGGTTCTTGATCGCCTTCTGGGCGCGGCGGTGCTCGTAGGCGAGGTCGATGTCGTCGTCGGGGCGGTGCGCTTGGCCGATGGGGGTGTTGGGGTCGACGTCGGTGGCAACCGCAATCTCGACGATCCGCTTGGAGAGCGCTTCGGACAGCCCGAACGTCGGGTGGGCGGTGAGCACGATGCCGGTGCGCGCGCGCGACCAGCGGGCCTTGAAGGTTTCGAAGTCGGCATCCTTGGCCTCGGCCTCGACGAAGGCGGCGAACTCCTCGTACGTCGTGGCCCGGTCGACGAAGCCGACGCGCTCGCGCAGGTGGCGTGCGCGCTGCACGCAGGCGCGGTCCATCAGGCGGACGGCGAGCGCGCGCAAATCCTCAAAGCTGATTTCGCCCGACTCCAGCCGGCGCGAAAGATCGAACGCCACGCTGACGATGGGATTGAGAGCGGGCGTATCCGGGATCTGCGTGCGCAGCGCGCGCAACTCATCGCGCAAGCGGAACTCGTCGAGCTTGGCGGCTGCGGGTTGCTTTGCCTCTTCTAGCAT
>CAYUBZ010000336.1:0-2838 GCA_964443205.1 uncultured Hyphomicrobium sp.
GCAGCACCCGTCGCCACGAGATAGCCGACACCGACAAGGATGAGCGCCACGGCGAAAAAGAACACCGGTCGCTGGCGGCGCCACAGCGCCAGATAGGCGATGAGCAGTGCGGGAATGCCAACGATCAGGCCGCCCAACATCTCCGGCGACATCATGCGCCGCCTCCCGCCGTCTGCAGCCAGGCGGCGCAGCAGGCCTTGGCCAGCTCGCGCACGCGCAGGATGTAGCTCTGGCGCTCGGTCACCGAGATGACGCCGCGCGCGTCCAGCAGGTTGAACAGGTGCGAGGCCTTGATGCACTGGTCGTAGGCCGGCAGCGCCATCTCGTGCTTTGCGTCCTTGTCGCCCTGGGTGAGCAGTGCCTTGCACTCGGTCTCCGCATCGATGAAGTGCTGGTGCAGCAGCTTGGTGTCGGCGTACTCGAAATTGAAGCGCGAGTACTCCTGCTCGGCCTGCAGGAAGATGTCGCCGTAGGTGAGGCGGCGCGCATCGGTGCGGCCGTTGAAGGAGAGGTCGTAGACCCGGTCGACGCCCTGCACGTACATGGCGAGACGCTCCAGGCCGTAGGTGATCTCGGCGGAGACGACCTCGCAGTCGATGCCGCCCACCTGCTGGAAATAGGTGAACTGCGACACCTCCATGCCGTCGCACCACACCTCCCAGCCGAGCCCCCAGGCGCCGAGCGTCGGGCTCTCCCAGTCGTCCTCGACGAAACGGATGTCGTGCAGCTCGGGCGATAGCCCGATGCGGCGCAGGCTCTCCAGGTAGAGGTCCTGCATGTCGCCGGGCGCCGGCTTCATGATCACCTGCAGCTGGTAGTAGTGCTGTAGGCGGTTGGGATTCTCGCCGTAGCGGCCGTCCTTGGGGCGGCGCGAAGGTTGCACGTACGCCGCGTTCCACGGCCTGGGACCGAGCGCGCGCAAGGTCGTCGCCGGGTGGAAGGTGCCCGCGCCCACCTCCATGTCGTAGGGCTGCAGGATCACGCAGCCTTGCTCGGCCCAGAAGGTCTGCAGCGCGAAGATGAGGTCCTGGAACGACTTCTCAGGCCGCAGACGGGCGGCGTCGGGCGCTGACGCACGCCGGGCGGGCTTGGTGGCAACTTTGGTCGGCATGAGGGCAACGGGGCTTTCGGCTCAGGCGGCGCACTATACGCATAAGCGCCCGCGTGTCACGCTTGCCTGAGGCGCGCACGATACGGCGGGCGCACGCAGACGGCGCCGGTCGGTCGCGCGATTGCCAGCGAGACTAGTTCGGAGTTTGGAACCGGTAGTTGAAGCCGGCGCGGCCGATGTGCTCTGAGAGATCGTCCGATATGGTGATTGGGTTTGCAGCACCGGCGACTGGAAATGCTGGGTTTGTCGCGAGCCCCGACGCAGTGACCGATCCGAAATCCACGTAGAGGTATTCCCCCTTCAGGGTCCAATTTCCCGTCAGCACCCACTCCGCCCCGCCACCGACCACAAATCCAATCTTGGTGTCCGTGTTCTTTGCAAACATAGACCCGCCACCAGCGTCCGAGAAGGTGTTTGTCACCTCGAGATCCGTGACCGCCAAGCCGCCAGTCGCATACATCAAGACATTCGATACCGCCCAACCCAACCGCCCGCGGGCGGTAAAAAGCCAGTTTGTATTCAGAGCCGAACCGATCGTGAAGCCTGGGCCAACCCCGACGGCTGGGACCGGGTAGGTTCCGTTCGTTTGCCTCGACCCATTGAGATCGAGCGCGCTGAGATCGATCTCGAATCCATAGACAAGGCTGCCGCTTTGCACGTTGTACCCGGCCTGTGCACCGCCAATGACGCCATTGCCGTTAGACGAGCCGGTTCCTGCCCCCGCGACCGCAGGACCATTGATCACGTTGGCGAGCCCAGAGCTGCAGAAATATCCGTTCGCTGGGCAAGTGACTGACGCGTCGGCGTCGGAATTGCCCCACACGGCTCCAAGGTTCGCACCGATGTAAAATCCAGACCACTCCTGTGCCACGGCACTTGGCAGCGGTGCCAGCATGCAAATGATGAAGGCGGCTGCCGCCGCACGTATCCTCGCCATAGAGTTCCCCGCTTCAACGCCCCCAGCGTTAACGATTTATCCATCAAAGGATTCGGCGGTTCGAGCAACTCGAAGGTGAGGTACGTGCCTCCTTGACAGTTGAGCGTTACAATTTGAGCACAAAGAGCCACCTGCCTCCGGATAGGGTGCGCTACCAACTTTGACGGAGGGCGATCACGGCAACAGCGCGTGCGGCGCCTCGAAAACCCGCTATTTAACTGGGTTTTTTGCTTACCTCCAACCAAAGTTGCTATGGCACCTCTTTACTATCCGCTCATGAATTCCTGGCACTGCCGGCAACGCACTGTTTACCATGCAACGTGTCATCGCCCCGGATGGACAGCACGTCATGCAGCGGGGCCCAGTAGTGCAACGGGAGAACCTCATGCGTGGAACCATCTTCAAGACCGGCGCGACGGCGCTCTTTATGAGTGCCATCACCCTGAACCAAGCGCTCGCTTCGTGTGTTTGGCTGGGCAACTGCGACAGCGGCGATGCCACTGCGGTGCCCGAGATCAACGGACCCGGTGCCCTTGCTGCCCTCGCGCTGCTGGTGAGCATCGGCGTCATCTTCTACAACAAGGTGCGCAAATAGCCGACGGCGCTATCTGTGCCCCGGTAATCTTCTGGCCGGGGCGAGAAGCTTCATCGGCATCCCGTCACGCGGCACCCCGTGCGACGGAACGAAGCTCCGGCCGGGAGGCCCGGACCGGGCATGCACGGGTTACCGGCGGCTGACATAAGCACGGCACCGGTCTTGCGCTCGGTGAAATCCTCCTCGCGTCCTACA
>CAYUBZ010000337.1:0-2824 GCA_964443205.1 uncultured Hyphomicrobium sp.
GGAGCTCGCAGCCTGCACGCGCGAAGTCGGCGAAGATCGCAGGATCGCCTTGTGAGAAGAGCTTGATGCGGACGTCCCCAGAGACGTCGGTCGAGAGCGCCCTCATGATACTTTCGAGTGTGCGGATAAAGGCGGCGTTCGGCGTGAACCGGCCCGCGTGCCTCTTGTCGTCGGTCGTCACGTCACCCCGCCTCACGTGCAGCGCGATGGTGAACGCGTCGCTCGACCGTGGCTGCTTGTTTTGGCGGAACTTAGAGCGCAAGCGCGGCAGTGCCCGCTCCCAGCCCTGCGGATCTTGATTGCAGAAGCGCAAGAAGTGCGGGGCGGCGACGATCGCGGTGTTGGGCCATTTTTCCGGTGCCATCAGCAGTTCGTCCAACGGCACGACGGGGCTGGAGCATTGCGAGAGCTGGCGGCTGCCGCGCCCAAGATTGAAATAATCCTCCCATTGCCGGATCCAGTCGCTCATGCCGCCTTCGGTATGCTCGATGACCGTAAAGGGCCGATGGACGTAGGTAAGCCCGAAGGCCTCGGCGAGACAGATAGCCGACATGGCCGCTTGCGCCTGCGACCCGGCACCGTCGTTCTTGCCGGTGGCCAGAATTCCATAAGTGCGGGGAAGCGTTCCGGCCTGCAAGGCGCGCACGAAGCGGTCGACATAGAAGGTCTGGTCGTTTCTGCGGGAAAGTCCGGCAGTCTCCTTGAAGGAGACCCACGCATGCCGGCCCAGGTAGGCGAGCTCGCGTGAAAGGGAAACGTCGCGTGCTTCGCCAAGCCGCGCTACAGCCATCACCATACCTCGCGTTTTGAACGCAGGACAGGAACGAAGGAGTTACGCGGTACTGGTCTTAACTAGGCTGGTCGGTGGTTCAGGATCTTGATCAGTCGCCGGGTGCGCGCCTTGGCGATCTCATGGGCGACGCGCAGACCGAACCATCCGCCCGTAAAGTTTCGTCTCAACACGTAGTAGCGGAAGAACAGGATCAGATACTCGAAGGGCAAGCGCAGCAAGATGAGCCAACGCGGCTTCTTGAGCTCCTTGGCCTGCAGGTCGGTGTACTTCTCGAGTTTTGAGCGCACGTGATCGAGTGTGCGCCATGAGTAGTGCCACGCGACGCCGTCGAGTTGCCCGACCGGATAGTCTCCCGTATCGACCGTATCGTGTACACGGCTCTGCCGAAATCGCACGCGCCGACGGTCGTAAAGCCGGACAAAATTGTGGAAATCGGCCCAAAGCCGCGGCCGGTCGTGACTGGGATAGACGGTGACCTGGCGGAAGCGATAAGCCGGAAATAGCCTTTCGGCCGAGCGCATCAACGTTTCGATCTCGCGTGCGAGCTCGTCGGTGATGACCTCGTCGGCGTCGAGGTTGAGGATCCAATCGTGGGTGGCACAGTCCTCAGCAAAGCGCTTCTGCGGACCATAGCCATCCCAGGCATGAAAAAAGACTTTTGCGCCCAATGACTTGGCCTTGGCGACCGTGTCGTCCGTGGAGCCTGAGTCGACGACGACGATCTCATCGACGATGCCTTGCGCGGCCCGGATGCATCGTTCGATGCGGTCCCCCTCATCTTGGGTGATGATGCAGCAGCTCAACGGCACTCAGGTCGCGTCCCGGTTCTGAAATTTGGCCCATCGTTTGCCAACCGATCGTTTGAGCCGCGACAGCAGCGTCTTTGCGCGCGGCGGCTGGAACGGGTCGTGCGCATGACGATCGTCCCCGATGTGGTCGGCGATCCCCGGCGTCACCATGGCAATGCGCATGCCCTTGGCCTTGCAGAACAGGCTCAAGTCCTCCTCGGTCACATAGGGGGCAAACGGACCGAACTCCCGCCAGAGCGCCATCCGGGCGATAGACGGATTAAAGGAATAGGAAAACCACTTGGGATGGGCATCGAGGTCCCAAACGAGATAGTCGATGCCGCCGTGTTGCGTCTTTCGCGCGCTTTTTGCATAGCGCGGGTCGTAGATGCGGTTCGCGATGCAGACGACGGAGATGTCGGGGCGCGTTTCCAGGAAATGCACGACGCTATCGAGGTCGAGGCTGCGGGTGAACCCCCAGTCGTCCTCCAAGTGCACGACGTAGGGCGTCGAGATTGTCGCGTAGAGCGCGTCGATGGAGCGCAATTGCCCGAGCTTGGGCAGATTGACCCGCATCTCGACGGAGGGAAATTTGTGCGCGAACGCCGCCGCTTCCCCTGACTTTTCCGAATCCTCCGCGATGATGATCTTGCCCGGCTCGAAGTGCTCGAGGAACGAGGCGACCGTCTGCTCGAGCAGGTCGAACCGTCCGCAGCTCGTCAGCAGGGTCGTCAGTCTCGCGCGATCGATGGCATATTTGGAGGTCATGGAACCTGACCTAGAGGCCGAGTTGGGTGAGCGCAAGCACCGCGAGGCTTATTGCCCCGATCCATAGCGCCACACGGCCCCATCGCGTGCGCCGGGCCTCCTCGTGGGCGAGGTGGCGCACCGTCTCGTCATCGAGCCGCAGGCCTGAGCGCGCCATCTCGCTGAGCGCCACCGCCGTGTTCTGGCCCTGGGTCAGCAGCGCCGGCAGATCGGCCAGCACCTTGCCGATCGTCGAGGCACCTTCGCCCGCCTCGCGCAGGCGCCCGATCGGCCCCAGGTTGTCCTCGATCCACCGGCGTGCGACCGGCTCGGCCGCAATCCACATGTTGAGGCCGGGATCGAGCCCGCGCGCCACGCCCTCCACCACCACCATCGTCTTCTGCAACAAGATCAGCTCGGGCCGCGTCTGCATGTCGAAGACTTCGGTGTAGGCGAAGAGCTGGCCCAAGAGGTCCGCCATGGAGATCTCCTCGGC